>JAPYWJ010000038.1 GCA_028276405.1 Hydrogenobacter sp. | reverse complement strand
CCTTATGTTAGAATAAGTGGTATGGAGTTTGAACCCGTAATAGGTCTTGAGATACATGTGCAGATGGATACCAAAACTAAGATGTTCTGTTCTTGCCCTGTGGAGTTTGGAGCAGAACCTAACAGTAGAGTGTGTCCCGTATGTCTTGGTCTTCCGGGAAGTCTGCCTGTTGTTAATAAGAGAGCAGTAGAGTATGCCATAAGAGCAGCTCTTGCCCTGAACTGCCAAGTAAAAGGCACATCGGTTTTTGCAAGGAAGAACTATTTTTACCCGGACCTTCCTAAGGGATACCAAATATCCCAGTACGAGGAACCTCTTGCGGTGAATGGCTGGCTTGAGATAGAAGGCAGAAGAATAAGGATAAGAAGGCTTCACATAGAAGAGGATGCAGGTAAAAACTTGCACGAAGGGAGCAAAACTTATGTAGACCTCAACAGAGCAGGCACCCCCCTTATGGAGATAGTCACTGAACCAGATATAAACTCTCCAGAGCTCGCAAAGCTCTTTTTGGAAGAGCTAAGAAACATAATGAGATACACAGGTGTGTCCAAGGCAGACATGGAAAAGGGACAGCTAAGGTGTGACATAAATGTTTCCATAAGACCTAAAGGTTCCCATACATTGGGAACTCGGGTGGAGATAAAGAATGTCAATTCCTTTAGGTTTGTTCAGAAAGCCATAGAGAGCGAGATAGAAAGACAGATAAAGATAGTGTCTTCTGGCGGTCAGGTGGTGCAAGAAACGAGGACCTTTGACCCCGCAACAGGTCTTACTCACCCCATGAGAACAAAAGAGGAGGCAGAAGATTACAGGTACTTTCCGGATCCTGACCTTTTGTCCTTGGTGATCTCTCAAGAGTGGATAAATGAGATAAAAAACACTATGCCGGAGCTTCCACACCAAAGGAGAGAGAGGTTTGTTAAGAAATACGGACTTACTCCTTACGAAGCCAAGGTTATGACGGATATGAAGGCGGTAGGTGATTTCTTTGAATCTGCCATGAAGATGCTTCCAGAACCTAAACTTCTTTCCAACTGGCTATTGAACGACCTTTTGGGACTTCTCAACGAAATGGGAAAGGACATAGAGGAATCTCCTGTTAGTCCCACACAGCTTGCTAACCTCGTTAGATTTATAAAAGATGGAACTTTATCTTCTAAGCTCGCCAAAGAAGTCCTCAAGCACATGGTAGAGACAGGAAAAGATCCTGAGATTATCGTAGAAGAAAAGGGATTAAAACAGATAAGCGACGAAGAAGGCATAAAGAGAGTTGTGCAAGATGTTTTACAGAAACACCCTTCTGAGGTAGAAAGGTACATCAAAGGAGAGGAAAAGCTTTTGGGCTTTTTGGTAGGTCAGGTAATGAAGGCAACAAAGGGTAAGGCAAATCCCCAGTTAGTTAATAAAGTCCTGAGAGAGCTTTTGAAGGCTCACGCAGATTGAACTTTTTTGCTTGTCCTTAGAGCTAACATAAGTAAAGGTGAGATTACCATCATACCTATAGAAACGAGTTGATTCCAGGTGAGACCTATTTCCGGTATAGGTGGCGTTACACCTCTGTAGAACTCAAGGAAAAACCTGAGGATTCCGTAAAGGAACATGTACATGGAAAAAACAAAACCGTCAAAGGGCTTTTTCTTGTATACCAGTATTAAAATTAAAAAGATGAAAATAAGACCGAAAAATTCCATAAGTTGAGTAGGATAAAGGGGTGTGTAGGGTGGAGCGACAGCACCTTCGGGAAAAACCATATAAAAGAAAGGGAACCTGTTAGCAAAGTGTATACCAGGCGTGTTTACATCTTGAACGGGGAAAGGCTTTCCATAACAGCATCCTGCAGAGGTGCATCCAAGCCTTCCAATAGCGTGAGCTAAGGTTAAAGATAACACCGCTATGTCACCCGTTTTCCACAGAGGTAATCTGTATATGACCATTCCCCCTATGGCTCCCAAGATACCACCAAGAAGACCACCGAAAAAGTCCATGCCACCGTTCCATATGGCAACTATGTCTAATAGACTCCTTATCTGCTCAGGATGTTCCATCACATAAGCTAATCTTCCGCCCGCTATACCCAAAAAGAGAGCCATAAGTAAGGTGTTCTCTACATGAGATGTATTCAGCCCCTCTTTTTTTGCAAACTTTAGACTCAAAAAGTAAGCACTAAGAGCACCTATAGCAACAAGCACTCCGTAAGTGTAAATTTTTATACCAAAAAGTTCAACAAGCACGGGAAACATATCAAACCTCCCAACTTAAGCTACCGTATACCTACCTTCAAGAAAGCCTTCCCAGACCTCCGGCATCCTTTCAAGCTCTTCTTTAGCTATTCTTTTGACTTCTTCCTTTATGCCTGCTATATCTCTCTTGGTTCTTACCTTCACATCAAGGACTTGAGGCTGGTTTATGGGTTTTCCTATCTGAGAAACTATATAGCAATAAGCCTCTTGTATATCTTCCACTTCTTGGACTACTCTTTGGCATATGAGGTTTGCTGATGTGTTGTAGATCTTACCTATGTGAGATATGGGATTTTTACCTGCTGCTGCTTCCAGACTCATGGGTCTATAAGGTGTTATAAGACCGTTTACTCTGTTTCCCCTGCCTACCTGTCCGTCATCTCCCTGCTCCGCAGAAGTGCCAGTGACAGTTATATAAACAGAAGCATTTTCTCTGCTATCTGCAGTGTTTATATTTACATCTACATCTCTTCCTAAAAGCCCCTCCAAGTACATTTTTAGCTTCCTATTTATCTGTTCCTTTTTGTAAAAGTATTCCTCCAGGTCCTTTATGTATCTGCTTACAAAAGCCAAAGCTACCGTTAGCCTTATCCTGTCTTTTATCCTAACCCCCATGACTTTTATATCTTCTCCCACCTCAGGATGTTCCTTTTTGAGAGCTTCCGAGTTTAAAAATCTTTCTGCTTCATACACAGCTCTTTCAAGCTGGTCAAGGGGTGCAAATCCTACACCAAAAGAAGTATCGTTCGCTAAAGGTATCTCTCCTTTTTTCTGAAACCTTTCAAAGAGTTCCACAAGATCCTTAGAACCGGGCTTTATCTTGGCATGAATCCTTATGTGCTTTTCCACATCTATATTCCTTATGTGCTTTCTGAACCACTCTTTAGCTGTATGTCTGACTAACTCCTGTATATCTAATTTTTTGCCATCTTTTTCCAGTATAGCCCTACCTACCAAATGTACTTCTATAGGCTCTATAACTTCTCCTCCTCCAAAGTGTGCGTTTGCCACACCTCCAACGAGCAAAGCCTTATCCACATTATGGTGCATGACCGCTCCCAACTCTTTACGATACCACTTACACAGCTCCCTTGAAAGACTTTCCGCTAAGTTATCACATATGGTGTCAGGGTGTCCTATTCCTTTTCTTTCCACTATTTCTGCAGACTGCTCGTAGACAGCTTCAAAGGTCATGGGCGTAACCACTATGTTTTCCACCTGAAACCTCCTAACGGGATTCTTGCAGTTAAATTATAATCCAACCCACCATGATTATATAAACCCTCTTCCAAACCTCCTTACCAACACAAAAAGTCCCAACACCAACCACCCAAAAACATCATACACAGACGAGCCACTAACCATAGAGCATCCACTTCCACCCTTAGAAGACGAAGAGTCAGACGCTTGAGCTTGTGTGCCTTCAGATTTGACGCCTTGAGGCTGGAGGTTGTCTCCCGAAGACCCACTCTCTTTAATAAATTTTTCTAACCCTTCTTGGACTATGTTTACACCAAGGAAAGCTTTTACATCCATCTGTAAGGCAGAGACGCACTCTTTGTCTATCTGTTTCCCCTCAATGGCAGAAAGCTCGTTGCTAAAAGCTCTTATGATATTCTTTGCTGTGTCCACATTTCCCATCTTGTACTGCTTGTCTGCGTTTTCAAGCTTTGAAAGCAGAGAGTTTAGAATGCCTTGATTCTTGATAAGTCCCAATTGGGCGCATCCGTTGAGAGATTGCATGAGCGTTTCTGGACTTACTTTGAAGTCCATCCTTATCTTTTTGTAATCTGGGTCTACATAAAAGACCATCTCCCTCTGTCCCATCTTAGGAGTTATCATAAAAGTGCCAGATAGACCTTCGGGTGGTTCTGGAGTATCATAAAAATATTCAAGAACAGTTTGGTTGTTCCATTCGTCGTAAACCACAGAAACGCCCCACCATACTATGGCTGGTTCCTTGGCTACTATCCTTATTGTGTTCTTCCCCTCTGCACAACCTACATCATAGCCAGTCAAATATTTCCTCTCTACAGGATTACCGTTGCTGTCAAATTCTTCCCAGGCTGTAGGTGGGTACTTTACTATTTCTAAACCTTTTGGGTTCACATATATGTACTTGTTCTTTTGATTTTCAAAGAAGGGCCAAGCAGGTTGTTCACCCTTCTTAGCTTCACCTTCTATTACCTCCATATCCTTATAGCCTGTAAATTTTCCTGTAGCTGGGTCATATCCAAGAAGCTCACCATTTTGGTATTGTATGCTTACATAAAAAACATCCCTTGGATACGAGTAGTTCCTAATAAAATGGTCATTAAAGGAAACAACACAATCCTGCAGAGAGGCAAAAGAACTAATGCTTAGTATTAGGCTAAGTAGTATTGCCATCATCTACACCACCTCCTTTTTATTTTTTGCTAAAGACCCTCATACCTTTACAATCAGCTGGCCTATAACGACCCTCTTGGTGAAAAATGATACAAACTCGCTAAATATCCTTTTAAGTTATCGCAGTCTTGGGTTTCTGCAACTACTGTAGACAAAAGGAATGTTAAGAAAAACAGAAATACCACCATACCTTCCCCCTTATGGTAATTAAAGATATCTACCCGCACGCGGTTATTGTATGATTAAAATCATGTTTTTGAGGGCTGACATCCTCCTTACCTTCTTACTTTTGCGTTATATTCAACACTATGATACTGAGTTTGGAAGAGCTTTTAGAGGTAATTGAAAGCGAGAAAAAGAAGGGAAAAAAGATAGTTTTCACTAACGGCTGTTTTGATATTTTGCATGCGGGACACGCCTATTACCTGAAAAGAGCCAAGGAGTTGGGAGATGTGTTGGTAGTAGGCATAAACTCCGACCAATCCGTTAAAAGGATCAAGGGAGAGAAAAGACCCATTATGCCAGAAAGTATGAGGGCATACCTCTTGGACAGCTTAAAACCCGTTGATTATGTGGTGATCTTTCATGAGGATACACCCGAAAAGATCATAAAACTTATAAAACCCCACATTTTAGTGAAGGGCTCCGATTGGAAAACAGAAGAAATAGTAGGAGCGGATACGGTGCTGTCTTACGGAGGAAAGGTAGAGAGAATAGAGTTTTTCTTTGATATATCCACAAGTAAAATAATAGACAGGATAATATCTTCTTACAGAGAATGTTCCAGATGAGCTTCTATGGTACTGTCTATCTTCTGAGCCATGTCTTTACTTAGTTTTATCCTTTCCAAGAGCATCCAAGGTCCTTCCTCAAGTGTTTTTACTACATGTCTTATGTCTTTTTCAAAAATTGTATCTTTATAAAGTCCCATAGTTTTGAGCACCTCCAATTTAAATTTCAGAAAAAACACGCTCTTGTTTGTGACCTTAGCGGATAGGTAGATAAGAAATATGTTAAACAACTGCTGGTCATAATGCCTTATCCACCTGAGGAAAAAGTTTGTAAGATTACACATCCAGACATACCTTTCGTAGTCTTCTAAGGCTAAATAAGATAAGTACTCCACACTGCCTACATCTAAGGGAACTACTATTTCTCCTGACTGTTTGTAGGTCAGTTCCAGCAGGTTAAAGGGTTCAAACACACCTGAGTAATTATTTACTGCACCATCTTTTACGAATAGGTTCATGAGCCCACCCCAGCCGTAAATTTTTACGAGGAGGTCCTCATCTCCCACGATTAGCCTTTTGAGTACTATTACTTTACCTTTTGAAGACATGTGTTATAATTTTACTCCCTCAAAGGAGAGATGGAATGCCAACACTATTCAGAAAAGTCAAGGATATAAAGAACTTTATAAGGGATATAAAAAATTCTGGAGGAAATGCCCATAGTATAGGGCTTGTTCCCACTATGGGATACTTGCACGAAGGACATATGGAACTTATAAGGAAGTCCAAGCTACAAAATGAAATTACTGTTGTTAGCATTTATGTAAACCCACTTCAGTTTGGTCCCGAGGAGGATTACCAACGCTACCCTAGGGACTTAGAAAGGGATCTAGCCATGTGTGAAGAAGCGGGAGTTGATGTGGTGTTTGCTCCCACTGACGAAGAGATGTATCCAGAAAAACCAAAAGTGAGTATAGAGGTTGAAGGAATAAGCAATGTGCTTGAAGGTGCCTTTCGTCCCGGGCACTTTAGCGGTGTTGCGTTGGTTGTGCTTAAACTTTTTAATATAATACATCCCGACAGAGCTTATTTTGGAGAGAAGGATTTTCAGCAGCTGAAACTTATCCAGAGATTAGTTAAAGACTTATCTTATCCCGTAGAGATTGTTCCTGTAGCTACGGTAAGGGACAAAGAAGGTCTCGCTTTGAGTTCAAGGAACACTTATCTAAAAGAGAGCGAAAGGGAATCTGCTCTTTCCATATATAGGTCTTTCCTTATAGCACAAAAACTCTTTAAAGCAGGAAACACTGACGCTAATGATCTCAAACAGGCAATAAGAGAGTATATAAGTAAGCATCCTCATGTGAAGAAAATAGACTATATAGAAATAGTGGATGAGGATTTCAATATAAAGGAAGGTGAAGTTTCTCAGGGAGATAGAATACTGGTAGCGGTATGGATAGGAAATACGAGATTAATAGATAACTGGAGGCTCAGTTATGAAGAAGTATGAAGGTATGCTCAGCGCAGAAGGTATAAGGTTTGGTATAGTTGCCAGCAGGTTTAACCACCTTTTGGTAGACAGACTTATTGAGTCCGCCGTAGATTGCATCATCAGACATGGAGGCACACAGGATAATATACATATTGCAAGAGTACCCGGATCTTGGGAAATACCTCTTATTACCAAAGAGATGGCTCTAAAACAAGACATAGATGCGGTTATAGCTTTAGGTGTTCTTATAAGAGGACATACCCCACACTTTGATTATATAGCCAGCGAAGTGTCCAAAGGTTTAGCCCTTGTTAGCCTTGAGGTGAGGAAACCTGTATCTTTTGGGATCATTACCGCAGATTCTTTGGAGCAAGCTATAGAGAGAGCAGGTACAAAACACGGAAACAAAGGTTGGGAGGCAACACTTTCTGCCATAGAAATGGTAAACCTTTTGAAAAGTCTCAGATGATATACAAACAGAAAGCAAGGAAGGATGCCTTTCTAATACTGTATCAGTGGGATATAAAGGGGGATAACTTAGAACAGCTTACGGAAGAATACATACAATCCAATAACATAAAACACCCAGAACACAGGAGGTATGTAAGGAAATTGGTAAGGACTTACATACAAAAGGCGAAGGAAATAGACAGCACAATATCTCAATTCAGCGAAGAATGGGATATAGACAGGATGGGATACATAGAGAGAAATATACTTCGCATAGCTATTACAGAGATCCTTTTTTTAGGTGCAAAAAAACTTAACTTAGCCCTTTATGACTATGTAAAACTTACACTAAAGTACGCAGGTAAAGGACCCGCAAAGTTTGTAAACGGTATCCTTGGAAAGGTGGCAAAACTTTCTAAAGAGTCATAAGGTCTATTTTGCCTTCATAAAGAGCTTTTCCTATAACCACACCGTCTGCAACACCCAAGAGCTTCTTCACATCCTCTAAGGATGAAACGCCACCTGATGCCAAAAGAGGTTTGTTGGCAAATCTCTTGAAATTTATGTATATTCTTGTGTCCACACCTTCAAGGCTTCCATCTTTGTCTATGTTGGTATACAGATATCCCCACAGAGGGGTGTTTTCGTAGCGCTTAGCAAGTTCTTCGGGACTTAGTGAGGTGTTATCTTTCCATCCACCTACGGCAACTTTACCACCCTTTGCGTCTACAGACAGGATCACTCTGCCGGGAAAGGTGCTTACCATATTCTGAAAAACTTCTGGCTCTCTTACTGCAACAGTACCAACTACAAAGAAATCTATACCTTCTTCATCAAGCAGCCTACAAGTGCCCATGCTTCTTATGCCTCCGCCTACCTGTATAATTCCAGAAAAGACCTTCCTTAACTTTCTTATGGTCTGAAGATTTTTGGGGACTCCCTCAAGGGTCCCGTCCAAATCCACCAAGTGAAGTCTTCTAAAGCCCACTTCTTCAAAGAGCCTTCCAGCATCTTCGGGTGAAAGTCCGTATTCCTTTGACTTTTCAAAGTCTCCTTTGAATAGCCTTACCAATTTGCCATCTTTTATGTCTATAGCAGGTATGATAAAAGCTTTCAGATTCACAGCAATATTTTACACTAACTTGTTAAGCACCAACAGTGTTGTATCTACATGCTCTTTCTGTATGATCAGAGGAGGAACAAACCTCAAGACACTTCCAGCTGTACAGTTAATTACAAGCCCCAAATCTAAGGCTCTTTTTACTACAGCTTTGCAGTCCTTTTCCAAGTCCAATCCCAACATAAGACCCATCCCTCTTACCTTTCCTCTGTTTAAGCTTTCAAGACCCTTCTTAAAGTATGCCCCTGTGTCTTTTACATGGTCTAAGAGCTTGGATACTTTGTTTATAACCACCTTTGCACACGCGCACGCTAAAGGGTTTCCTCCAAAGGTTGAACCGTGAGAACCAACAGAAAAAGCTTCCGCCACACTTTCGCGCGCTATAAGAGCACCTATGGGAAAGCCACCTCCCAGACCTTTTGCAAGAGTGACTATATCAGGCTTTAAGTCAAACTGTTCGTACGCAAAAAAGCTACCAGTCCTGCCCATGCCCGTTTGCACCTCATCCACTATAAGAAGCAAGCCTTCTTTCCTGCACAGCTGTTGAATCTTCTGAAGGAAGTCATAGTGTGCCACCCTTATACCACCTTCCCCTTGAATTACTTCCACCATAACACCCGCCGTATCTTTATTGAGTAAGTTAATAACAGAGTCAAAGTTATTGTAAACAGCGTAATCAAAACCATCAAGCAGGGGTTCAAACCCTTTATGCACTTTTTCCTGAGCGGTTGCTGACATGCTTCCGTAAGTCCTTCCGTGAAAGCTGTTATAAAAAGTTATGATCCTGTAGCGACTTTCGCCTCTCTCTCTGAAGTACTTTCTTACGAGTTTTATTGCAGCTTCGTTAGCTTCTGTACCGCTGTTGCAGAAAAAGACTCTTCCTTTTGTCCAAAACCTTTCAACGAGAAGCATACCTACCTCTTCTTGCCAAGGGTTTTCAAAAAGGTTAGATACATGTATAAGCTTTTTGGATTGTTCGCATATGGCATTTATGAGGTCTTGGTCTGAATAACCAAGCACATTAACCGCTATACCCCCTACCAAGTCAAGATACTTATTACCTTCCTTATCAAAAAGGTACACCCCCTCACCTCTTACGAAGCTTATAGGAAGCCTTGCGTAAGTTTGCATCACATACATGCTTATTCTCTCCACAGGTTAGTTATAGGCATTCTCCAGTCCTTGCCAAAGGCTCTTTGTGTGATCTTTATACCCACAGGTGCCTGCCTTCTTTTGTACTCTGCAAGTTTTACCATATTTATAACCCTTTTCACCGTTTGCTGGTCCATACCCTTTTTCACTATCTCTTTCTGGGGAAGTCCTTCTTCAATGTAAAGCGTGAGAATACTGTCTAAAAGGTGGTAAGGTGGCAAGGTGTCTTGGTCTGTTTGTCCGTGTCTGAGTTCAGCAGATGGGGGTTTTTCAAAAACTCTTTTTGGTATGTCTTCTTTTATAGAGTTCCTGTAGAAAGCCAGCTTATAAACAAGGGTTTTGTAAATGTCCTTTAGAGGAGCAAAGCCTCCTGCCATGTCTCCATAAATGGTAGTGTATCCTACGGACACTTCGCTTTTGTTAGAAGTAGCCAAAACTAGCCACCCGTATTTATTGGAAAGGTAAAAGAGAAGGTTTGCCCTTATGCGCGCCTGAAGGTTTTCATCCGCTACGCTAAAATCATCAGCTTTTAGAACTTCTCTAAACTTTTTGAAGATGCTGTCTATGGGAAACTCGTAAAGTTCTATACCTAAGTTTTCAACAAGTTCCAAAACATCTTCCTTGCTTTCTTGTGATGTAAACTCTGACGGCATAAAAACGCCTACCACTTTATCCCTTCCCAACGCATCCACAGCCAAACAGGCAGTCAAAGAGGAGTCTACGCCACCAGAAAGTCCTATAACCGCCTTATTAAAATGGTTTTTTGTGAAATAAGCCTTCAAGCCTGTTTTTAAAGCTGTATATATCTCCTCCTCATCTTGGGGACTTTTTTCTACCCTCGGGGGGTAAAAAGGGCACCTTCTGGACATTTCTATGGGGTAAGAGATCACATGGTAATGTGCTTTTTGTTCCCTGAGCCTCACATCCAAAAGTCTTCTTCTACTCACCTTTTTAGGTTCAAAGCTGACTGTAAGCACATCCTCTTCAAAAGCTTTTGCCCTTGCGTATATCAAGCCATTGGGATCAATCACCAAACTTCTACCATCAAAGACAAGCTCGTCCTGGCCCCCTACCATGTTTACATAGACTACATAACAAAGATTGTCCTCTGCCCTTGCCTTCAAGAAAGCTTCCTTATATGCGTATTTGCCCGTGTGATAAGGTGAAGCGTTAATGTTGACAAGAATGTGCACTCCCATAAGAGCGTATGCCCTTTCAACACCGTCGGGATACCATATGTCTTCACAAACAGACAGCCCTATCTTTGTTCCGTTTAACTCTAATATGACACCCTCATCTCCTTTTTTAAAATACCTTTTTTCGTCAAAAACCGAGTAATTAGGTAAAAAGTGTTTGTGATAAACACATAGTACCCGGCCACCACTTATAACCACTGCAGAATTGTAGAGATCACCATCGTAAAAAGGAGTTCCTATTATTCCAACCGCTTTGAACTTTTTAGAAGCATTTACTATAAATTCAAGCTGTCTTCTGCACTCTTGTAAAAAATCCCACCTTAAAAGCATGTCTTCCGGAGGATATCCAGACAGAGCCAGCTCAGGAAATACCACCATATGAGAATTTTCGTCTACTGCATCCCACACTTTTAGTATCTTTTTTGCATTGACCTCCAAGTCGCCTACTGTAGTCTCAATTTGTGCCAAAGTGATGTTTATGTGATCTTCCATAAAGACACTATTATAGTCAAACAT
>JAPYWJ010000008.1 GCA_028276405.1 Hydrogenobacter sp. | reverse complement strand
CTACTTGCAAGCCAAAGCAAAGATAACAAACCCACAATCAGCATGAGGGCTAAAAACACCCTTTTTCGCATGGCTAAACCTCCCTTTAGTTGTTAGATAAAATTATAAACCAAAACGCTGAGTGAGAGATCAAGCAAAGAAGGTAGCTATTTACTACCAGACCTTAGCTCTAAGCTAATTTCTCACCCAAGGTATAATCGTGGTAAAGCTGTATATAATGTAATAAGTGCGCAGATTTTTAGTTTTACTCTTCGGCATGTCTTTTGTGCTTATTCTCTTTGCAATTTTCATACTTTCTTCTGACCTTCCTTCTGTGGATAAGCTAAAGGATTGGAAACCTCCAGAAGCTACGCTGATTTACGACTATAAGGGTAGAGTTTTTGGGGATGTAGCTGTACAAAGAAGGTACTATGTGCCTCTGAAAGACATTCCACTTTATGTGAGAGAAGCCTTCATATCCGCAGAAGACAGAAACTTCTACAGGCACTTTGGTATAGATCCCGTTGCAGTGCTAAGAGCCTTGGTGGCCAATGTAAAAGAGAGAGAAATAACCCAAGGAGCGTCCACTATAACTCAACAGCTTGCAAGAAATTTATTCCTCACTCCCGAAAGAAGCTTTAAAAGAAAGTTAAAAGAGATGCTTTTGGCAATAAAAATAGAGAGGACTTTTAGCAAGGACAAGATCCTTGAGATGTACTTAAACTACATATATCTTGGACAGGGAGCTTACGGTGTTGAAGCTGCATCAAGAATATACTTTGGAAAACATGTAAAGGACCTCACCCTTGATGAGGCTGCACTTCTTGCAGGACTTCCTAAAGCTCCTACCAAATACAATCCCTTTAGAAATCCAGAGAGGGTCAAAGAACGCAGAAACTATGTACTCCAGAGGATGTACGAGGATGGCTACATAACCAAAGAAGAGCTACAACGCTACTCTTCTATGCCCGTAAAGGTCAAGTTAGAGAACAGATATTACGGCATGGATTACTTCCTTGATTATGTAAAGGACTACCTTGTGGAGAACTACGGCGAAGCCATCTTGGCAGGTGGATATAAGGTATACACTACCATAGACAGGGACCTTCAGGCACATGCAAGGGAAGCGCTAAAAAGGGGTGTAATGAATGTGGCAAAGGCTAACGGCATACCTTTTTTGCCAGATGACCCTTACGAGGTTCAAAAGAAATACGAAGAACAGAAGGTGGAACTAAAGCCTGGGAAGGTTTATATAGGTAAGGTTTTAGAAGTAAATAGCCAAGACCTAAAGTTGGAAGTAGGGGACTACCAGTTTACTGTGCAAAGAAACCAAATGCCCGTAGAGAAAGGAGATTATGTGCTTGTGAGGTTTGTAAAGAAAGGAAAAAAGGCAGAAGTCAGTGCGGAGGTATTGCCTGATTTAGAAGGTGCGCTTGTTTCCTTAGATGCAAAAACGGGTGCCATAAGAGCTATGGTGGGAGGATATTCCTATCTGAGAAGTCCATATAACAGAGCGGTTTACTCAAAGCGCCAACCAGGTTCTGCCATAAAGCCCATCATATACCTCGCTGCCCTTATGAAAGGCTACACGCAGGCATCTCAGATAGACGCAACACCCAAGAGCTTTTATGATCCTTCTACAGGAAAGGAATGGACGCCGAAAAATTACGAAGGTCAGGAGTACGGTACCGTGACTCTCCGAACCGCTCTTGCGAAAAGCATAAACACCGCAACCGTGAACCTTCTTTCTGAAATAGGCTTTGACATGCCCATACAGGTAGGCAAAGACTTGGGAATTGAATTAAAACCCTATTATTCCATGGCTTTGGGTAGTATAGAGGTTACCCCCCTTGAGCTTACCTCTGCTTACCAAGCTTTTGCCAACTTGGGTAACAAGTGTCAACCTTACTTTATAGAGAAAATAGTATCTCCTGACGGAAAGATAATAGAAAGTCATCAACCAAAATGTGAGCAAGTACTTCCACCTCAGGAAGTCAGAGTGCTTGTAGATATGCTAAGAGCGGTGGTCCTTGAAGGGACTGCAGCTTCTGCCAGTTCCTTTGGTAGGATAATAGCAGGAAAGACAGGTACTACCAACGACTACATGGATGCGTGGTTTGTTGGGTTCTCTCCTTACATAGTCACTGGTGTATGGGTAGGTTATGACATAAAAAGAAGTATGGGTAGGGGTATGGCAGGAGCAAAAGTGGCCTTACCCATTTGGCTTGACTTTATGTCTGTTGCAGCCTTTATGTATCCCAATGAAGACTTCCCGGTCCCAGAAGGAGTAGTTTTGGTCAACTGTCCTACACCCATGTACTTTGTTGATGGTACTCAAGGCGTGTGTACAGGACAGCAAGAAAATCATCAAGAGGATGAGCTCAAGGGTATAGTAGACCCTAATATTCTAAAAAAACTCCAAGAAGAGCCAAAAGTAAAGGAAATTCCTTAAAATATTAGTGTGCTAAAGGATGTAAACCTGATACTTCTAACAGTTAGGCTTTTGATAGCTTTGATGTTTATTATATCTGCTTTTAAAAAACCCACAGAACAGAAAGCCATCATTATTTTTCTCGCTACCATGTATGTAAGCTTATCCATACTACCTTACCTTTATCCTACAAAGACCAGAAACATAAGAAAGTTCATTGACCTTATTATGCTACCACCTCTTACTTTTTTTACCCATGATATTATTAGCAGCCTTTCCTTGCTTGCACCCGCAGTGTTTTATGTAAACAGATTACCAGTGATCTCCCTTTTTCTGTTTTGGGCTGGTATTTTCACGCTCTTACTTGTAGGTGGGTTATACAGCAGTTTTTATATTCCTCTGCTCTTTGCACTCTTTCTTTCTGCTATATCTCCTGACCTTATTGACAGCATAAGAAAAGAGAGGCACTACATTAAAAAACTTAGGACTTCCTATAGGGAACTATCCAAAGACCTTTCTAGGCTTGAAAAAGAAGCTAAAGAAAAAGAGTATCTGTCTTTTTTACTTGATAGAGCCATAGAGGACAAGTCTCCAGAAGAATTTCTCACACACATAAAGGAAAGGTTTTCCCTCAAAAGAATAACCATAATCGCCAAAGGAGATATACAGAGTAAGGATCCACTCTTAGATAGAGAGAGCTTGGCTCTGTATGTACCCGTGTTTTTTGAAAAAGGTGCAGCCTATGTGGTCTTTTACTTCAACACACCCTTGGAACTTTATGATAAAGAGCTAAAAGACACCCTTGAAAAGTCAGCCAAACTACTAAATTTATATATAGTTGGATTTGATGATAATGTTAAAAAGGACAGCGTTAAACTCGCGGTGTGAGGTGGTCTCATGAACAGTCTTGGGGAACAATACCAAACAAAGACTCTTGACCTTTCTGGTCTTATGTGTCCATTACCTGTGGTGATGACCTCAGAGCATATAAAAAGGCTAAGCGAAGGGGATGTGCTCACTGTAATATCCACAGACCCAGGTTTTGAGCTGGACATAAGAAACTGGTGTATGCAAACGGGCAATGAGATTTTGAGCATCAAAAAGGAAGATAACAAGGTGATAGTTCAGATAAAAAAGCGCTCTACAGGAGCTGAACCATCCCTTTGGTATTGGGTAAAATTTCATGCCTTAGGCGTAAAACTACACATAAGGCATGTACTCATGCAGATAAACCCATTTGTTAAAAAACCTGACCATTTTATAACCTTTAGTGCCATATCTGAAGGCACAAGAGCGGAAAAGTTTCTCAAAGGCAGAGCAAAACTCATACCTATACCCGACGAAATAGACCCTCGGTGTGGTGTGGTAATGGCGGTTAGAGGCTATCAGACAGCAAAGAGTATATATGACAAGCTTCTCAAAAGCGGTTTTGGTGTTGAAGCCATATATAAAAAGGAAGGAACATCTTACAGGAGAGTTTATCCTTAATGGGATTTCTTGAAAGCATATTAGAAATAAAAAAAGAAGAGGTAAAGAGGGCTAAAGAGAGGCGTTTATACATTCCAAAGCCGTTTCAAAGGAAGGGAGTTTTACCCTTTGAGTCTGCCATGTGCCTAGAGGGCACCAAGATCATAGCGGAAATTAAAAAAGCTTCTCCATCAGAAGGCAGGATAAGGGAAGTTTCAGTAGTCCATCAGGCAACGCTCTACCAGACTGCAGGCGCGGTAGCTGTATCTGTTCTGACAGACCAAACTTACTTTAACGGCTCTCTTGAAGACCTATATCAAGTAAGGCAGGCAATAAATCTTCCTTTACTCAGGAAGGATTTTATCATAGACCCAGTGCAAATAGAAGAAGCCCAAGCCTTTGGTGCCGATGCTGTGCTTTTAATAGCACGAATACTTGACTTTTCACTTCTTAAAGACCTTGTAGATTATGCCTATGAGCTTTCTTTAACCCCTCTTGTGGAAGTCTTTAACCTTCAGGAAGGAGAAAAAGCCATCAAAGCTGGTGCAAAGGTGGTAGGTATAAACAATAGGGACCTGGACACCTTTGTAGTGGACATAGAGCTTTCCCAAAAACTCACTCCAGAACTCAAATTCATGGGAGCAAAATACATAGTGGCAGAAAGTGGTATAAGTCAAAGACAACACATTGTTGAACTTGAAAGAGCAGGTGTTGACGCCTTTTTAATAGGCACAACTCTTATGAAAAGTCAAGACCCAGCAAAAAAGCTGAGAGAACTTTTGGGTTATAATGATAATAAGGAGGTAATCCATGAAAAACACTCCCCTTGATGTCCAGCTTTTAGAAGAGGTGTCCAATCTTGAGTACTTCATAGTCAAAAGTCCGGTAAACACTCAGGATTTCTGGAAGGAGTGGCAGGAGAAGTTTTCAAGAGCCTACATGTCAAGGCTTGCTGTTAAAAAACTCCTCAGAACAAAGAAGTTATCTTACGAAGATGTCAGCAAATACAAAGCTCAGATGCACCTCTACGAAGATGTACTTTATTATCTTGAAACACTAAAGAACATAGCCATGAACTTAAGAGGTATTTTTACATCGGATCAAAGCGTGGAGCTTGATGACGAAGATATAGACTTAGACTTTTGATAGGGTAAGGATAGATGGTGCTCAGGAAGAGGAAACTAAGAGATATAAATATTTCTGGTAAAAAAGTGCTTGTCAGGGTTGATTTCAATGTGCCTATAGACCAGCAGGGGAACATAGAAGATGATACGAGGATAAAGGCATCTCTTCCTACCATTGAGTATCTGCTAGACGCAAAGGCTAAGGTAATACTCATGTCGCATCTGGGAAGACCTAAGGGAAAAGACCAGAAGTACAGCTTACTTCCTGTTGCCAAAAGGCTCTCAAGATACTTAAACAAGGATGTGATAATGGCTGAGGACTGCGTAGGTCCTGGTGTAAAAGCATTAGTGGATAAAATGAAGGAAGGAGATGTTTTGCTCCTTGAAAACCTAAGGTTTCATAAGGAAGAAGAGGAAAACGACGAGAACTTTGCCAGAGAACTTGCAAGTTTAGGAGAGGTTTATGTGAGCGATGCCTTTGGCGCATGCCATAGAAAACACGCTTCTGTTTACACGGTACCTAAAATTCTCAAGCCTGCGGTTATGGGTTTTCTCCTTGAAAAGGAAATATCTTACTTTGAAAAAGCTATGGTAAATCCCCAAAGGCCTGTGGTTGCCCTGCTGGGAGGTGTAAAGGTATCTTCCAAAATAGGTATAATAAAGAACCTGCTCAAAAGAGTGGACAAGATATTCGTAGGTGGTGCCATGGCTTTTACTTTTATAAAGGCTATGGGGTACGAAGTGGGAAGTTCCATAGTGGAAGAAAGTTTTATACAGACAGCAAGAGACATAATGGAAGTTGCCAAAAAGCTGGGAGTGAAGTTTTATCTTCCCGTTGATTTTGTGTTGGGTAGGGAGCTCTCAGAAAGCACTCCCACAAAGCTCGTGCCTTGGCAGGAAATACCTCAAGGATGGATGGGGCTTGATATAGGTCCCGTGTCCGTATCTCTGCTTAGAGAAATAATCTCTGACGCTCAGACCATAATATGGAACGGTCCTATGGGTGCTTTTGAGTTTGACAGGTTTGAAGATGGTACCTACGAGACTGCTAAACTCCTTGCTAATTCCTCCGCTCTTACCATTGCAGGTGGTGGAGATACAGATCACGCCATACACAGAGCTGGGGTTTATAACTCCATAGATTTTGTCTCAACGGGTGGTGGTGCCTTTCTGGAACTTCTTGAAGGTAATACTCTTCCATGTATAGAAGTGCTTGACAATGTGGAGGACTAATGTGGCCCTTGTGAAGCCATACGGGGGTATACATCCGCGCATACATCCCACCGTCTATCTTTCAGAAAACGCAGTTGTGATAGGGGATGTGGAAATAGGTGAGGACTCTTCTGTATGGTATGGTACTGTCATAAGAGGAGATGTCAATTACATAAGAATAGGCAAAAGGACTAACATACAAGACAACTGTGTGGTGCATGTAACTCGTGAAAGATATCCTACAATAATAGGTGATGATGTCACCGTAGGACATAGAGTGGTTTTGCACGGATGCGTGCTTAAAAACCGTATTCTTGTAGGAATGGGAGCGGTAGTTATGGATGGTGTACAGGTAGAGGATTATGTGATCATAGGAGCTGGCGCGCTTTTAACACCGGGGAAAAAAGTACCATCGGGAGTGCTCGTGGCAGGACTTCCTGCTAAGATAGTCAGAGACCTAAAGCCGGAGGAGATAAGGCTTATAGAGGAGTCATCAAAGAACTATGTAGCCTATAAAAACTCACACTTAGAGACTCATACTCAGAAGCAATGAACCTATAAGCATAAAGGAAGCACCCGGAAGCAGATGACTGACAGTTTCCCCCAGAAAGATCCTGGAATAAACCATACTAAGAAGTAGAGAAACCCTCTCTATGGCTGCTACATAAGATACAGGAGCGTAAAGAAGGGCTGAGTTATAAAGTAAGGTCCCCAAAGCAAAAAATACGCCTAAGACAACAAATCTTTTGTCCTTGTAACTCTCTCCTCTGATTATATGGTGCCTATCTACCAAAAGTAGAGTACCAAAAGACATACAAAAGGTGTAGTACCAGCTGAAAAAGAAGGGGTTGCTGTTTATAACCACTAACTTACCAAGAACCGTGTTAAAACCAAAAAGCGATGTGGAAATGATCATGTAAAGACTGCCTACATTTTTCCTAAAAAACTCTGCAGGAGAAAAGCCAGTCAAGAGCAAAGCTCCTATTGCCATAAGAAACATACCAAGAAATCCTAAAAAGCTGGGTGTCTCTTTCAAGAGTAAGAAGCCAAAGAGGGCAGAAAAGAAGGGCATAAAAGAATAAAAAGACATGGCTACAGAAAGAGGAGCGTACTTTAGTGCTTTTACAAAAAACACACCAGCCATGACCTCCACAGGAAGCCAAAGAAAAGTGCTGAGTAAGACAAAGGCATCTAAATCCCAAAAAAGCAGACCAAAGGGTAGTAAAAGCAAAGAAGACACGGGAAATCTTATCCATAGCAGTAGATATTCGTCAAAACCCCTATGTATGAGCTTTTTAGTAATAAGGTCATTAGTAGCCCAAAAGAAAGAAGATAAGAAAGCAAGCAAAAGACCTAACATTGAGATAAAATAGTTTAACATGTATCAAGAAAGGCTTTTCACACCCGGTCCCGTTGAAATTCCAGATAGGGTTAGAGAAGTCCTCGGTAGGCAGATGATTCACCACAGGACAGAAGAGTTCAGGCGGATATTTTTGGAAGTAAGAGAGCTGATAAAAAGGCTTTTAGAGGACTCTTCTGACAATTTGGTGCTTTTTTCCTCCTCTGGCACAGGTGCTATGGAATCAGCAATTCTGAACTTCTTTGAAGAGGGACAAAAGGTCTTAGTAGTCAACGCTGGAAAGTTTGGTGAAAGGTGGCTTTTGCTTGCCAAACATTGGAAATTAAATGTTATAGAGTACAGCATAGAATGGGGAAAGTCCGCAGACCCTGAACTAATAAGAGATTTTCTCAAAAAACATCCCGACTGTATGGGAGTTTTGCTTCAGGTATCTGAAACATCTACGGGTAGTTACCATCCTGTGGAGGAAATAGCGCAAGTATGTAAAGAAAGCGATGCCCTTTTGGTTGCCGACGCTATAACAGCGCTCGGAGTTTATCACATAAAACCTTCTATAGGTATTGATGTGCTGGTGGGTGGTTCTCAGAAGGCTTTTATGCTACCTCCAGGACTTTCCCTTTTGTGGTTTTCTCAGAAAGCACAGGACAGGTTAAGGGATAGAGCCTTTTATTTTGACATAAAGAGAGAACTAAGCAAACAGAAAGAAGGTCAAACCGCATGGACACCAGCCATAAGCCTTATATTAGGCTTAAAGGAATCCCTTTCCATACTTTTGGAAGAAGGTATGGACAAGGTGGAGAAGCGCTACAGGGCTATATCAGAAGGTACAAGAAGAGCCATAAAGAAATTAGGTCTGGATATTTTCCCCGAGAGACCATCCATATCCCTGACAGCGGTAAAAAGCCAAGATGCGGAAAAGATACGCAAAGAACTTTTAAAACATGGTATAAGGGTAGCAGGTGGACAAGACCATCTTAAAGGAAAGATATTCAGGATCTCTCACATGGGTGTGAGCGATAAGGACGGACTTATGCTTATAGGTATTTTGGAGGTAGCGCTTAAAAGACTGAGCTACAGTGTGCAATTGGGTAGTGCTGTAGCTGAATACTCGCAGGCTTTGATGGAATCCGGATTATGGTAAAGTTGATCCTTGTGCGCCACGCAGAAAGTGAGTGGAATCCTATAGGAAGGTATCAAGGACTTCTTGACCCTCATCTATCTGAGAGAGGTAAACAACAAGCTAAACTCCTTGCTCAAGAACTTTCAAAAGAACGCATAGATGTTATCTACTCTTCGCCTCTGAAAAGAACCTACACAACTGCTTTGGAGATAGCTAAGGTAAAGGGTATTGATGTTGTAAAAGAGGATAGAATAATAGAGATAGATCACGGTATTTGGTCTGGTATGCTTGTGGAAGAGGTGATGGAAAAGTACCCAGAAGATTTCAGAAGGTGGATTGAAGAGCCTCATAAGGTGGAGTTTCCAAAAGGGGAGAGCCTTAGGTCTGTTTTTAGCAGGGTAAGGGAGTTCCTTGATGATATAAAAGAAAGGCACAGAGATCAGACAGTGGTTGCGGTATCTCATACTGTTCCCATGCGTGCCATGTACTGTGCCCTTTTAGGTGTGGACCTTTCTAAGTTTTGGAGCTTTGGCTGTGATAACGCAAGCTATTCAGTAGTACACATGGAAGAGCACAGGAATGTTATACTAAAGCTTAACATCACATGCCACTTAGGAGATCTGTATGTGGAAGCTCATAAAGCTATTTAGTCTTTTTTTGTGTGGACTTTTCCTTGTGTCGGCAGACATAAAGAAAGAGTTTGATGTGAGCGTTCAGTTAATAGGCAAGTCTACAGAAGAAAAACCCAAACTCCTACCTCCGGAAACTTTACAAGTTCAAGAAGATAAACCTATGGACCTGAGCTATAGGCTTTTAGAACCTCCAGATAAGCTGGAACAGACTCAGATAAAACCGCTAAAAGAAGAAAGTGGCATAAGCTGTGGAGAGCCAAAAGACCGTATATCTTACAGATTAGGCGTGGACTATTACCTTGAGGGCAAATACGGACCTGCTGAAGAAGAGCTTTCTAAGGTTGTCCTTATGCCATCACCCTTTAAACCTATGGCTGAGTATGTTCTTGGTGTTATTTACGCTAGAGAAGGAAAAGAGGAAAAAGCCTTAGAACTTTTTAATGATTCCTGTAGGTACTCGCATATATACCAAAAGGCAAGCTGTGAGTCCTACTATGCTCTTAGCTTTAAACTCACTGGCAAAGTTCCTCAGAACACAGACCCCATGTGGGAAGCTGTAGCTAACATTAAGTCTGGCAATATGTCAAAGCCTTACTGCGCAAACGCAGTTTTCCAAGAATACTGCCAGTATGTGCTTGAGTTTTACCAAGGCAAAGAAGGAAACAAATACACAAACAGCCTAAAGCTAAGAAAAGCTATAGTACTCTATAAGATGGGTAAAGTCTTGCAAGCAGAAGAAATATTCAAAGAATACTCAGCCCCTACAAAACCTTATAGAGACATAGCTCTTTACTACCTTGGGGTTATTTCCACAGAAAGGGGAGACAACAAGAGCGCTTTATCTTATGCAAGCATACTGGAAACTATGAACTCATCCCTTTCAGAAAATCTTTACAGCATCATATCCTCAAGGAATGTGCTACTCTCCAGATTGACTTATTCCATCACAGGTGATAAGCGCTTTCTTGATCGGGCAGGCATTATAGCGTATAACTCGGGAGATTACAGACTTGCTCTTTATAACTTCTTGGAATCGGGAAATGTGCTTTACGCGGTGTACTCCTACATAAAGCTAGGAGAATACACAAAAGCTTACGAGCTTTTAAAGCAAAAAACTAGAAAAAACAGAGAGGAGTATCAGTGGTATTTGGAAAGTGCGTATTGGTCTGACAAAGGTTTAGAACCCATTTTAGATGAGATAAGGGAAAGATATCCAGACCTTTATAGAGAGTACACAGGCTGGTTTTACTTCAAAAGAGGTGACTGGGCTAAGGCGGTAATGTACCTTGATGACCCCTACTATAAAGCCTTGGCTTACTTTAATATGAAAGATTACGATCGAGTGATACAAGTGCTCCAAAAGAGGAATTCTCTAAAAGAAAGGCTCCTCAAAGCCAAAGCTGCGCTCTTTCTGGGAGACACCAAGTTAGCAAGAAGCTTTTTAACTGAAGATACAGACGAGGAACTGTATCTTATAGGACTGTCTTACTTCTTGGAAGGCAAGTACGCAGAGTCCTCCCACTACTTTAAATCCATATCGCAGAATAGCCCGCTAAAACCTAAGGCTCTTTTAAAATTAGGAGATGCTCTCTACAACGAAGGAAAGGTTGAACTTGCAAAAGAGTATTACTACCAAGTTCTCAGCAATTACCCCAATTCCGAGTATGCTAAGTACGCGACACTCTCTCTTATAGGTATGGGTGGTAAGGAGATAGGGGACAAACAGATGGAAACACTGCTAGAAAACTACCTAAAGAATTATCCTAACTCTCCCATGTCCGATGAGCTCAAATACCAACTTGCCAAGACATACATAAAGAACGGTCAGGAAGAAAAGGCAAAGCCTATACTTATTGAGCTTATGGACAGTCCACTCAAATACAAAGCCATACTTGAGTTAGCACATTTAGAAAAAGACCCCGGAAAGAAGGCAGTGCTTCTCTTCAAAGTTTATAAGGAAGGTAACACCCAAGAAAGAAAACAAGCTCGCGATGAGCTTATAGAGTTTTACACGCAAGTAGGAGACAAAAAGAGCATCGCGGACCTTCTTGCAGAAGGTGAAGATGAGGATAAAGTCAAAGCAATAGGTATATACATGTCCTTAGGAGATGACCAAGATGCACAAAAGTTAGCAAAAGCTCTTATGGAAAAGGGATACAGAACTCAGGAATTTGAAACCTATCTTTTAGAGCTTTACAAGGCATCCAAAGACAGAAGCTATCTAGATTATCTCAAGCTCAGTAAGGACCCACAAGTAAGACCTCAGGCTCTTTACTTATCAGCACTTGATTACCTGAAAGAAAACGAAAAAAGGAAGGCTTTAGAGGACTTAGTAGACATAACTGTAAATCATAAAGATTCTCCCCTCTATAATAAGGCACTTATAGAAGCTGTTAAGCTACTGATAGACCTTAATGCCAAGCGTGATGCTTCTTGTCTCCTTGATAAGGCTAACCTTCAGACCGCTTCACAAGAAGAACTAAGTGTGATAAACTCTCTCAGAAAGGAATTACCTAAGTGTGAGGTGAGGTAAGATGGAGACTCTTTTTAGCTTGCTTGAGAAGGGAGGATTTGCGGTTTATGTACTTGTTTTTCTTTCCTTTGTCTCTTGGGCTCTCATCATAGAACGGCTTTTTAACATTAGGTCAGGAAACATGCTGTCCAAATCCGTCAAAGATGTGAGATCCTTGCTTGCAAGCGGGGATGTAGAGGGTGCTCTAAAGCTGCTTTCCTTGGATAGCTCACCTGCAAGCCAGATACTTTATCGCTTGTTGGAAGAGTATAAAGAGCACAAAGTAGATAAAAGGCTACTTTTATCAGATTTAAACTTTGAGGTTTCTTTACTGGCTCCTAAGGTGGAAAAAAACCTCGCCTTGCTTTCCACGATAGCGAGCGTTTCTCCTCTAATAGGTTTGTTTGGAACTATAACGGGTCTTATAAAAGTGTTTTCCGCTTTCGCAGTTGCACAAACAGAACAAGGAATAGCTTTGCTTGCCACAGGTATCAGTGAAGCGCTCATATCCGCAGCCACAGGACTAGCTGTTGCAATACCAGCATTGCTCGCTTATTGGATATTTAGGATAATGGGCAATAGCATCCTTGACAAGATGGAACAAGAGCTTGCAGAAACTCTGAGGGTTCTTAAATGAGAAAGAGAAGGTTAAGCTACGACGAGAGAGCTTACATAGATGTGGTGCCTTTGGTAGATACACTCCTTGCGGTATTTTTGTTTTTAGCAATACTTGCTTTTCAATCTCCCATGACCTTTCTTGCTGTTAAGCTTCCTTTTGCTCAAGAAGGTGAGAAAAAAGTGCTAACTGTTATGAGGGTTCAGGTTCTCAAAGATGGTTCTTATGTTTACGAAGGAAAAAACATAAGCCTTGATGAGTTGGATAGGCAGATACAAACCAAAAAACCAAGTTCCATAGTAATAGAAGCGGATGAGGATACACTACACAAGTATGTGGTTGCACTCATGGACATAGCCAAAAAAGAGAAGGTTCAGGATGTAATCATAGCCACAAGAACAAGAAGGTGATGTTCTTTCTCAAAAAACTTCTTTCTTCCCTTTTTCTACCACCCGGTTTTTTTATCTTGGGTTTTTTGCTCATAAGCTTTTTTGAAAGAAAGAAGAAGTTTACTTACTATTTTTCTATGACATGTGCTCTTTGCCTTTACCTGCTTTCCATAGAACCAGTAAAGGATGCCCTTTTAACACCCTTAGAGAACAAGTTTCCCGTGCCCGAAAGGATAGACGCAGATGCTATAGTAGTCTTAGGAGGAGGGTCTTACAACACGGGAATACTAAAAGAAGATTCTATGAAAAGACTCCTGACTGCTCTTACTCTTCACAAAAAGACGCACCTGCCTATAATACTTTCAGGTGGAGCGGAAAATCTTCCCGATGCGGAAATCATGAAGTCTTTGCTTTTGGACTTTGGTGTAGACAAAAGGGACATACTAACAGAAGTCAAAAGTAGAGATACACTGGAAAATGCCCTCTATGTTAAAAATCTCTGTGATCAAAAAAACTACAAAAAGCTTATTCTGATCACCTCCGCCTACCATATGCCCAGAGCGGTAGAACTTTTTAAAAGAGAAGGACTTGACATTATACCTTATCCTACAGACTTCAAGAGAGATATGAAGTATAATCTTTACAGCCTACTGCCTAAAATGAGCGTACTCAACGATTCTGTAAAAGCTCTCCGTGAATACTTAGCCCTTTTGTCCCTTAGGCTTCCAGCACAGCTCCCTTAGAGGCTGAACTCACAAACTTTACATACCTTCTTAGCCACGAGCTTTTTATCTCTTTGTATTTTGGTACAAAGCTTTCCATTCTCCTTTTGAAATCCTCCTCACTTATAAGTAGTTCTATCCTCCTGTTAGGTATGTCTATAAGTATCTCGTCCCCGTCCTGTACTATGCCTATGGGACCGCCACTTGCCGCTTCAGGAGATATATGTCCTACACACGCACCGCGCGTTCCACCAGAAAACCTCCCATCCGTTATAAGAGCCACTTTATCTCCCAATCCCATACCCATTATGGCAGAAGTGGGAGACAGCATCTCCCTCATACCTGGTCCACCTTTTGGACCTTCGTACCTTATGACTACCACATGACCAGGTTTTACTTTACCTCCCAGTATACCTTCTATAGCAGACTCTTCGGAATCAAAGCATATGGCTTTCCCTCTAAAGGTAAGCATTTTAGGGTCCACACCTGCGGTTTTTACTACAGAACCCTCTGGAGCCAAATTACCAAAGAGTATGGCTATACCACCTTCCTCAGAGTAGGGATTTTCAATGGTTCTTATGACGCTCCCATCTGCATCTGGTGCTGACATGGCTATCTCTCTGAGGGTCTTAAGGCTTACGGTAATCCGATCAGGATGAGGAAGATAACCACCTTTTATGAGCTCCTTAAGGAGTGTGGGTATACCCCCTACATAATCAAGATCCTGTATGTGATACTCAGAAGCGGGTGATATCTTACAGAGGGTAGGCGTTTTCTTTGATATCTCGTTTATCCTTGAGATGGGATAATTTATACCTGCCTCTTTGGCTATGGCTAAAAGGTGCAGTATAGTGTTAGAAGAGCCTCCCATGGCTATGTCCACCGCAAAGGCGTTGTCAAAGGTTTCAAAGGTGAGGATATCCCTCGGTCTTATGTTTCTTTTGAGAAGCTCCATTATCTGTCTTGCAGCTCGCCTTGCCAAAAGTTCTCTCCTTGGGTCTACAGCCGGCACTGTACCGTTCCCCTCAAGTCCAAGACCAAGGACTTCCGTTATGCAGTTCATGGAATTGGCAGTAAACATACCTGAACAACTTCCGCAGGTAGGACAAGCGTGCTGTTCTATAACTTTTAGCTGCTTTTCATCTATGTTTCCAGCTTTGAGCTGTCCTATACCCTCAAAAACGCTTATGAGGTCTACTTTCTTACCGTTTACTTCCCCAGCTAACATGGGACCTCCACTTATGAATATGGTAGGAATGTTAAGCCTTGCAGCTGCCATAAGCATGCCCGGAACTATCTTATCGCAGTTGGGAACGCATATAAGAGCATCAAGTTGGTGAGCTTCGACAACGGTTTCTATACTATCCGCTATGAGCTCACGGGAAGGTAAAGAGTAATGCATACCGTAGTGTCCCATGGCTATGCCGTCATCTACACCTATAACATTAAACTCTATGGGAACACCACCCGCCTTTCTTACCTCTTCTTTTATAGGCTGTACGAACTCTCTCAGATGCACATGTCCCGGGATGATGTCTATATAAGAGTTGGCTATTCCTATGAGGGGTTTGTCAAAATCCTCATCAGAGAGCCCACAAGCTCTAAGCAAAGCCCTGTGAGGTGCCCTTTCTATTCCCTTCTTGACATTATCACTTCTAAACATGACACTTAACCTCCGTAAGTCATTATTTCTCTTATAAGGGTTGCGGGTTGTACTTCTTTTGGACAAACATGATTACACTTGTTGCAAGAAAGGCAGTGATAGAGATTACCTCCTTTTATAGCTTGCGTAAGTCTCACTTGAGGGTTTTCTTCTCTTGGGTCCTCTAAGAACCTATAGAGTTTTGCAAAGATAAGGGGTCCTGCGTACTCCTCCTCCATCACCTGTGGGCAGTAGGATTGGCATGCAAAACACAGTATGCAGTCTGCAGCGCTCTCTAACTTTTTACTGACAGTAGGTGGTATCTTAGACTCCACAGCCTTCTCTTTTATCCACGCACGCAGCTCTTTGAGCTTACTTATCACATTCTGATTATCTATGGCAAGATCTCTTATCACCTTAAATCCTCTTAAAGGTTCCAAAAGGACATCTCCATCTGATAGAAGATAAGGTAAAACTTGTTCTTTACAGGCAAGCTTTGGAAACCCATTTATACGAATGGTGCAGGTACCACAGATACCTGCTCTACAGAAGTGCCTAAAGGTAAGTGTCTCGTCATAATGCTCTTTTATCTTTTGAAGAGCGGATAGAAAAGTCATACCTTCTTCGTAGGGAATTTCAAAGCTCTGGTAGTAACAGGACCCACTTTCTGGATGCTCTCTTCTTATCTTCAGGCGTAGCTTCATCATGTTAGAAAAATATATACCTTTTTTTAAAAAAGCGGGCGACGGGACTCGAACCCGCGGCCTGCTGCTTGGAAGGCAGCTGCTCTACCACTGAGCTACGCCCGCTGTGGAGGGGGCAGGATTCGAACCTGCGTAGGGCGGAGCCCGGGGGATTTACAGTCCCCTGCCTTTGGCCGCTCGGCCACCCCTCCTGAGGGTAGCTTACAAGCTGGCGGTGGGACTTGAACCCACGCCCGCGGGATTACAAATCCCGCGCTCTGCCCACTGAGCTACGCCAGCTTGAATACATTATTATAATATAAACCTATTATTCAACACAAATACCTCTTTTAAGTATATTTGTTTGGATATAATCTTAAATCATGGTTCTTGAGTTTGAAAAAGACTATTTGGAGCTTTACCAAAAGGTTGATCAGTTAAAGCGTATTTACAAGCTGGGAAACAAAGAAAAGGAGGAGGAACTGAGAAAACTTCAAAGAGAGTTGAGGAAGAAAGCCAAAGAACTTTATAGAAAGCTTGACCCTTGGGATAGAGTACTCTTGGCTCGCCATTCACAAAGACCTCACACTTTGGATTACATAAATATGATCTTCAGAAACTTCATTGAATTGCACGGTGATAGATGCTTTGGTGATGACAGATCCATCGTTGCTGGCTTTGCTTACTTTGAAAGTATGCCCGTTGCGGTAATAGGGCACGAAAAGGGGAAAAGCACAAAGGAAAAAATGGAAAGAAACTTTGGTATGCCTCATCCAGAAGGGTATAGGAAGGCAATAAGGGTTGCCAAACTTGCGGAAAAGTACCACATGCCTGTGATCACCTTTGTGGACACACCCGGAGCTTATCCGGGAATAGGTGCAGAAGAAAGGGGACAGTCAGAAGCCATAGCGGAAAGTCTTTACACCTTTGGATACCTAAAAGTGCCTTCCGTAGCGGTAGTTATAGGTGAAGGAGGTTCTGGTGGTGCGCTCGCTTTGGCTGTTGCTAACAGAGTACTTATGTTTGAAAACGCCATCTATTCCGTTATTTCGCCCGAAGGTTGCGCAGCTATACTTTGGAAGGATCAGTCTAAGGTAAAAGAAGCATCATTAGCTTTAAAGCTGACCGCTCAAGATCTATTAAGGCTTGGTGTGATAGATTACATCGTTCCTGAACCCTTAGGTGCATCTCACATAGACCCTGTCAGAAGTGCAAGAGTGCTCAAGTACTTTTTAAGAAAATGCATAAAACAGCTCCTCTCCAAGAACACTGAGGAGATATTGAGAGAAAGGATAGAAAAGTTTGGAAGCATGGGTGTGTTTTTAGAACAATGAGCGCCTTTGTAATTCACGGACACTTTTACCAACCTTACAGGGTCAACCCTTATATAGGGGAGATCATGCTCGAGGACACAGCTTATCCTTATGATAACTGGAACGAGCGTATTTACAGGGAATGCTACCTTCCCAATGCTTACGCTCATTATCGATCAGAGGGGGAGGTAAAAGAAATAGTAAACAACTACTCAAAGATGAGTTTTAATATGGGCTGGACCCTGCTTGATTGGATAGAAAAACATCATCCTGAAATTTTAAAGAAGATAAAAGAAGCCTCCGGCAACGCCATAGGAACCTCTTTCAACCATACCATACTACCCTTAGACCCCGAAGAAGATAAAGAGATACAGATCTTCTGGGGCATAAGAGCCTTTGAAAAATTCTTCGGCAGAAAACCCAACGGTTTTTGGTTACCTGAACTTGCGGTGGACAAAGAAACTCTAAAGATGCTTATGAAATACGGAATAAAGTACATTATCCTTGCACCTCATCAAGTAAAGACAAAGGGTAGTTTTTTAAGATACTATGCACAAGAAGGCCATATGGATATTTTTGTTTACGATGGGGAGCTCTCTCAGGGTGTAGCCTTTGGCGAGCTTCTAAGCGATGCAAAACACCTTCTTGAACTGTTAAAGTCAAGAAAAGACCAAACCCTTATAGCTGTGGATGGGGAGACCTTTGGACATCACAAAAAGTTCGGAGAGATGGGGCTATCTTATATGTTTATCCATTCTTCAAACTTCACCACTCTTGAATCTTTATACAGAGAAAAAACACCTAAGCTTTCTACGGACATAAACTTCAACACATCTTGGAGTTGTCCACACGGCATAGAAAGATGGAGAAATCATTGTGGATGCAGTAGCGGAGGAATGGCTGGCTGGCACCAAATGTGGAGAAAACCTCTTAGGGAGGGGTTGGAAGCTGTCCGCTCAAGGATAAAACAGATAGTCTATAACCAACTGGAAGAGTATTTTTCTGACGCACACAAAGCCATTCTCGGTTTTATTGATGTCATACTGGGTGGTTCAAAGGATGAATACTTCACAAGATACGCAAAGAAAAAGCTTAACAAAGAGGAGAGGATAAAAGTCCTAAAGCTTCTAAACGCTTTAAAGTATATTCAGCTATCTTTTTCCTCAGATGGCTGGTTTTTTGCGGAGATATCAGGTACTGAGACGGTTAACAACCTTCTCTTTGCCAAAAAAGCCATAGACTTATTGGAAGATACTATTTCAGAAAAAATGCTCTTGAGACATTTAGAGTATGCTCCCAGCAACATACAGGCTTACGGCAATGGGCTCGGTGTGTGGAAAAATCTTGTACTTCCAAAGGTGTATTTTCCACAGGATATTTCCAAATGTGCTCTCGTTATGTACCTATCAGAACTGAAAAATTCTACCGATAGCTTAGGAAAGTGGAACTTCCAAGTAATAAAGGAAAACACGGTTAGGCTCTTAGATACAGAAACTGAAGAGGAATTCCTGTTTGAAGAACATCTGAGAGATTTTTCTGCTGCGTCTTTACCTTCTTTATACGCTAAGGAAGTTTTTGAAAAATGGGCTATGGACTACATAGAAGAAGAAAGAGAGTTTATGAAAGATTACGAGTTTCTCTTGGAGGACATGGTGCTTCACTCAAAATCTCTAAAATTTCACACCGCTCAGTACATAAGAGAAAGGCTTACGCTTTTTTTAAAATCTAAGCTGCTTGTACTTCTAAAGGAATATTCTCCACTTGAGGAGATAAAGGATGTGCTTACTAAGGCAGAAAAACTTTCTCTGGATGTAAAGGATGAGCATCTGGCAAAGGAGCTCAGCTTATATATAAAAAGATCAGTGCTTAAAGCGTCAGAAGAAGAACTCTTGGACCTTCTTGAGTTTACTAAAAATTACAATCTCTCTGTCAGTAGGTATGAACTTTACATAGATGTGTGGGAACTGCAAAACATAATATGGGAAAGAAGACAAGACATAAAAAACAAGAGGGTGTTTGAGCTTTTGAACTTAGCTCCTTCTCTTTGATTGTAGTCTTTCTTTTAGTGTTTTCCTCTTGGGACCTTTTTGGTCTGCCTTGCCCTCCACACCGCTAAAGACTGCTTGTTTTAGAAGTCTCTCTGTCTGCTCCTCCTCTCTTTGTATTTCCTGCTTTAGGTCCTCCTGAGACCTTACCTCAACAGCCAGTAGGTCTGATATGGAGCTTTCCTTGAATTTAAACATCATGTTCTCAAACAGGTAAAAGGCTTCTTTCTTGTACTCTATAAGAGGATCCTTAGAAGCGTATCCTCTTAAGTATATGCCTTCTCTTAACCTATCCAGAACATGAAGATGCTCCCTCCACAGGTGGTCTAGGTTGTTGAGCAAGACTATCTTAGTTATTTCTGAGACAAGCTCCTTACCTAAGGTCTCTTCTTTTTCTGAGTATATTTCTTTTACCGTATTTGTAAGCTTTTCTATGAGCTCCTCTTTGTCCCTTGCCGGTGGGAGTTTTATGTCCTTTTTTGTGAGCTCTTTAAGATAGTCTTCAAGGGGTTTGGTTTCCCAAAGCTCAGGCTCTTCTTCCGGGAGTAATTCGTGCACTTTTTCCTCAATCACATCCCTTATAAATTCTTCCACATACTCTTTGAGATACTTGCCTTCCAGTATGTCCCTTCTTATGTTGTATACAGTAAGCCTTTGGGTATTCATCACATTGTCATACTCAAGAAGCCTCTTCCTTATTTGAAAGTTCTGGGCTTCAACTCTTTTCTGTGCGTTCTCTATAGCTTTAGTTACCATCCTGCTTTCTATGGGTTCTCCTTCGGGTATCTTGAGAAATTCCATCATCTTCTTTACTCTGTCTCCACCAAAAATACGCATAAGCTCATCTTCAAGGGAGAGTATGAATCTAGTTTCTCCGGGATCTCCCTGCCTTCCTGCCCTTCCCCTGAGCTGGTTATCTATCCTGCGCGATTCGTGTCTTTCTGTACCAATAATGAGCAATCCGCCTAACTGCACTACCTTCTCTTTCTCTTCCTGGGTTATTCTGTAAGCTTCCTCCAAGGCTTCTTTCCACTCTTCTTGTGTAGCTGTTTCTGGTGTCTTTCCTTTTTTGGCAAGTATCTCTTTTGCAAGATACTCGGGATTACCACCAAGGAGTATGTCGGTACCTCTTCCCGCCATGTTGGTGGATATGGTAACAGCGTTAAGCCTACCTGCTTGCGCTACGATTTCTGCTTCTCTTTCGTGATGTTTAGCGTTGAGCACGTTGTGAGGAATACCCTCTTTCTTTAACAGTTCAGAGAGATGCTCAGAGTCCTCTATGGACACGGTACCTACCAAAATGGGTCTTCCCTTCTGGTGCTCTTCCTTTATGTAATTTATTACAGCTTGCCACTTTTCCTTTTTGGTTTTGTAAACCATATCCGGCTGGTCGTATCTTCTAACAGGTTTATGCGTTGGAATAACTACTACATCAAGACCGTATATCTCTTTAAACTCAAGAGCTTCCGTTTCTGCTGTACCTGTCATACCAGAAAGTTTCCTGTAGAGTTTAAAGTAGTTCTGAAAGGTTATGCTTGCCAGCGTCTGGTTTTCCTGTTGTATGGGAACGCCCTCCTTTACTTCAATAGCTTGATGCAAACCATCAGACCACCTTCTGCCCGGCAGTGTCCTACCTGTAAACTCATCCACTATAAGCACCTCTCCATCTCTGACTATGTAATGAACATCCTTCTTAAACAGGTAATGCGCTCTTAGAGACTGGTTTATGGCGTGAAGTAGGTCTATGTTTTTCAAATCATACAGATTATTCACTCCCAAAATATCCTCTGCTTTTCTGATGCCTTGTTCTGTAAGAAGCACTGTCCTGTTCTTTTCATCTACTGTAAAATCCTCATCCTTTTTTAGCCTTCTTACCACCTGGTCCGCTTTGTAGTATGCGGAAGTATCCATCTGAGAGGGTCCGGATATGATAAGAGGAGTGCGTGCCTCGTCTATAAGTATGGAGTCTACCTCATCCACAATGGCAAAGTTATGTCCTTTTACCTGCACTACATCGTCAAGGGATATAGCCATGTTATCCCGTAGGTAATCAAAACCAAACTCGTTGTTGGTTCCGTAAGTTGTATGGGCTTGGTATGCTTCTCTTCTCTCGCAAGGTTCTAACTTGGTAAAGAAGGCTTTCTTTACTCTCATGTCTATGAGCTCTGAGGAAAGGATCTCTTCAAAGTGACCCTTTGGCCAAACGCGCAGATCCTTCTCTATTGCTTCTTGAACCAGTTCTTCGCTTACCCACTGTACTTTGTAAGAAGAGTAATCAGAGTTTATTACCCCCACTTCAAGCCCCAAAAACTTGTATATGGGACCCATCCACTGAGCGTCCCTTCTTGCAAGATAGTCATTAACGGTAACCACATGCACTCCTTTATCAGTAAGAGCGTTTATGTAAACCGCAGAAGTTGCTACTAAAGTTTTTCCCTCACCCGTTTTCATCTCTGCTATCTTCCCTTGATGAAGCACAAGACCACCTATCAACTGAACATCAAAAAACCTAAGCCCTATAGTTCTCTTCCCTGCCTCCCTCACCAGTGCAAAAGATAGGAGCACCTCATCAGTGATCTCGCCCTTTGCTATTCTCTCTCGCAGATACTCGTCAGTAGAAACCTTCATATGCAGCTCTTTGGAAAGCTCTATAATCTCCCTATTGGTAAGAGAGTCCAGCTCTTTTTCTTTCTGGGAGATCTCCTTAACATAGCGTTTGAGCTTTTTTACCTCTCTCTCGTTCTTTGTTCCTATAATCTTTTTAATTAACCATCCTACCATAATTTTTAAATTATACACTTATAAGCCCGTGTTCATAAAATCTTAACTTTTATTCCCTACTGTATATACTATGAAGGTTTTAAAGGTTAACGACAAAAGGGTAGCCAAGAAGCTACGCCTTAGGCTTTTAAGGAGAGGCATTGTAGTTGCAGAGGTCAACAGAGAAGATGATCTAAAAAAGGACTTTGTAAAGAAGGCGCATGTGGTGCTTTTTGTAAAAAAATGAAGAGCCTCAGAAAGAGGCTCACTTTATAAAGTCTTTTAACGCTTCATAAGCCTTCATAGCCTTTTCAAACCTTTCGTTGATAACATCCCAATTTAGGCTTTCAAAAAAGGCATCTATGTATGGAGGTCTCTTGTTCTTCTGGTCTACATAGTAAGCGTGCTCGTATGTATCAAGTACTATTATGGGTATAAGCCCTGTGTAATTGTAGACATTATGAGCATCAAGTCCGTTAACCACAAGCCTGCCAGAAAAGATGTCAAGCCCAAGTATGGCCCAACCTCTAAAGGCAATACCCGCAGCTTTTATCTCCTGAATACACGCATCCCAAGAGCCAAAGTCTTCCTCTACCTTCCTTTTGAAAGCTTCAGAAGGTTGTCCTTGAGGTTTTAAATGTCCAAAATAAAGCTCGTGAAGGACAACACCCATGTAATTGAAAGTTTCTTCTACTTTGAGCTCCCTATATTCAGAGTAGTTCTGGTTTGCCTTGTTTCTGTCTGAAAAGCTTTTGTCCGCAAGCTTTTCTTGAATTTCGTTGTATTTTGTCACATAACCTTTGTAATGGGCTTCAAAGTGAGGTTCTATCTGCTCGTTGGATATTCCCCTGAGGTCTGAAGGTTTGAGGTGGTCCTTTGGTTGTAGCTTGTGAATAGCCATAGCTGCACCTCCTTGTTAGAGTTTCTCTTTTAATATATTAACATATTTGAAAGAAATAATTTTATGAGAGTCATCATCTTGTCCTTATTTAGCGATTCCCTATTTTAAAGAGAAAAAGAGGAGGTGTGGACATGTCAGAGCTGGAGATCTTCTTAAGATGGGTTCATTTCGTTGCAGGTATAACTTGGATAGGTTTGCTCTACTTTTTTAATCTTGTCAACACGCCTTACACGAAAATGACAAAGCCAGAAGAAAGACCGGCGCACATACCCAAACTCATGCCTATAGCTCTCGCATGGTTCAGATACGCAGCTATAGTGACTGTTTTAGTGGGCCTTATACTTATCTACATAAAATATTGGTCTGTTGGTGATATTGTACGATCAGATTCAGCAAAAACCATACTGGTGGGTGGAATACTAGGTATAATTATGATGTTAAATGTTTGGGTATTTATCTGGCCTAATCAGAAAAGGATCATACAGGCAACCATTAAAGGAGAGAAACCAGACCCAAGTTGGGGGAAAAGGGCATTGCTTTTCTCAAGGATAAACTTCACTCTTTCTTACCCTATGCTACTCTTTATGGGGGCAGCATCTCATTATCCTATGGGATGGGGTATGATAGTCATAACAGGCATCATAACTGCACTAATTGGTTTAGGTATAGTTCTGTATGTGCAGCGTTAATGGTGGTGCTCTTCGTGTCCTTTTTCTTCCGCTTTTTTCACATCAGCTTGAACCTTTACCTCTCCTGACTTTTCAAACTTAAGAGTCAGCTCTACTTTTTGTCCTTCCTTAGGTTTCTGCACTAAGTTTATGAGCATAAGATGGTAGCCTCCAGGCTTTAGCTCTACGCTTTTGCCAGGTGGTATCTCCAAAGCTTTTACTCTTCTCATCTTGCCACCAACTGTTTCGTGGAGTTCCACCACTTTAGCTATATTGGTAGATGCGGATAAGAGTTTGTCCGGCTTGTCTCCTTTGTTTTCTATTATCATGTAGGCAGCGCTCATGTTTGACGCTGGGGGGACTTCCCTAACCCATGCGTTTTTGATTTCTATTTTGGGCTGTGCATATACGACTCCTGCCAGACCTAAGACTAAGAGCAACTTTTTCATGGTATACCTCCTTAGGTTAATTTATAGATAATTTTAACCCAGAGAGTATGAAAGATCCATGAAAGCTCAGATACCGGTCCGGCGGGAGTCGAACCCGCAACCTTGGGATCCGTAGTCCCACGCTCTGTCCAGTTGAGCTACGGACCGTTATTCTAATATTTCAAGGACCACCCTTTTGTTAATTTTTCTCCCCATCGCTGAAAGGATAGCCCTGAGAGATCTGGCTATCCTGCCCTGCTTTCCTATAACTTTACCAAGGTCTTTTTGGTCAACTCTGAGTTCAATAACCACCGTTTTCTCTCCTTCAATTTCCACCACATTCACATGTTCCGGATTGTCCACCAAGGACTTGGCGGTAATCTCTACGATGTCTCTGAGCTGGCTCATGTTCCTACCTCCTTGTCTTAGAGTATTTTTGCACCTTTGAGAAGGCTTTTGGCGCGGTCTGTGACCTGCGCACCTTTAGACAACCAATCTTTTACTTTATCCTCCTTAAGTTCTAAGCGTTTGTTTATAGGGTCGTAAGTTCCCAATATGTCTATATACTTGCCTTCTCTGGGACTTTTTGCATCCATAACCACTATCCTATAAATGGGGTGGTGAGTTCTTCCAAATCGCGTAAGCCTTATCCTAACTGCCATGCCTTTCCTCCTGACCTATTAATTATAACAGAAAATTTCACTTTCTTATGGAGTTTATGACTATGCTCAAAGAAGAGAGAACCATCATAAGTCCAGCTATTTCTGGCTTTAGCACTATTCCGTAAGAAGAAAATAGACCTCCTGCAATGGGTATACCAAGAGTGTTGTAGAAAAATGCCCAAAAAAGATTTTGCTTTATGCGTTTGCTTACCTTGTCTGTTATTTCAAAAAGGTCTTTGATGCCTTGCAAGCCCGAAAGGATCACCACATCACACACTCTTTTGGCTATGTCAGTTCCAGAACCTACTGCAAAAGAAACATGCGCTTTTGCCATTGCCGGAGCGTCGTTAATGCCATCTCCTACCATACCCACCCTGTAGCCCATGCTTTGGTATTTTTCAAGTATAGCAAGCTTATCATCCGGCTTGACTTTTGCGTAAAATTCTTCTATACCAAGGAGGGTGGATATGCGCTTAGCACTTTCTTCTCCGTCACCAGTAACCATAACAAGCCTTATGCCTTTTCTTCTCAAGTAATCTAATGCGTCCTTTACTTTATCCTTAATACTTTCCTCAAGGTGAAATTCTCCGATAATTTCCTTTCCCCTAGCCAAAACGGTGGTGGAGTTTTTATTGCTTATACCAAGCGTTGAAGGATTGCCCAAGTAATAATCTCCGCAGTATATACCTTCTCCTGGCACTTCTGTACAGTTTTGTACGCTAACAGTTTTTGCCTTCATTTGCTTGCAGTATTCCCTTATAGCTTTTGCGCGAGGATGGTTGGAAGCATTAGCCACCGAAAAAGCCAAGTTTAAAGCATCCTCCGTATAGAAAACCGCCTTTGCTACTCTTGGGATGCTTTCTGTAAGTGTACCAGTTTTGTCAAGAAGAAGCAAGTTTATATTCTTTATTCTTTCAAGTACCGAAGGATTTTTCACTAATAAACCTTTTCTGTAGGCTCTCAAAAGTCCCACCGTTAGAACCAACGGAACCGCTATACCAAAGGCACACGGGCAAGAAATGACAAGTACCGAAAGGGCAAAGCTGACACTTTTTTGTAAATCTCCCGTCTTTAGATACCATAGGGTAAACACAAGTAGAGATATGATTACAACAACTTGAACAAAGTAGTGAGCGACTCTGTCCGCTATTCTGTGTATCTTGGGTTTTTGCTTGAGAGCATCTTCAACGAGTTTTATAAGCAGAGATACATAACTACCTGCGAGAGTTTTTTCTACCTTAGCTTTAGCATAACCATTAAGCACCAAGCTTCCTGAGAATATGCGCTGTCCTGTTGTTTTTAAAACGGGCTTGCTCTCCCCTGTAATCACAGACTCGTCCACCTCAACCTTTCCTTCAAGCACATAGACATCAAGAGGAACAAGGTCACCCGTCCTGAGAAGCATTACATCACCTATGAATACCTCTTGAACATTTCTTTCCTCTTCCTTTCCGTTCTGTTTTAGCAGTCTCACCTTACTGGTTTGTATGCCAAAGAGTTCTTTTAAAGATTTTACAGCTCTTTCCTTTGCTCTTTCTTCTAAATACTTTCCTAACCTTACAAAAGTTATAAGGAAGACGGATGTTTCAAAGAAAGGTGAGCCTTCGAGCACTTTCAGCATAGTTAGCACGCTGTATAAATACGCTCCTGTGCTTCCAAGAGCTACCAAAAGATCCATATTCCCCACACCGGAGATCAATGACCTGTAAGCAGACTTGTAAAAGCTGTAACCACCTATAACTTGTACCACAGATGCCAGGACAAACTCTACACGGATATTGTGAAAAAACATAAGTGGTATAAAGGTCAAGCTTATGAATACACAAAACAAAAGCATAAAGAGGGACCTGTTGTTTTCTTCAGCGCCTTTTGACACTTTATAACCAAGAGATTCTATGGCTTCCTTTATGTTCTCTACAGAAAGGAGTTCCTCGTCAAACTCCACCTGAACTCTCCCCAATTCAAAAGAAACTTCTACTGACTTTACACCTTTTAGTCTTTTTAGGTTTATTTCTATAGTTCTTGCACAGTTTACGCAGGTCATACCCTCTACTTTAAGGGAAGTTTTCATGATTTATAAGATCTCAAAAAGAGCATGTTAATTCAAGGTTTTTATTTATCTAAGGTTTTAGACACAATTTTAACGATGATTTTAACTCCTGTACCTTTTGGGAAAGCTCGTGGAATTTTCTTTCACCCGCAAGCTTTACTAACGCACTTCCCACTACAACACCGTCAGAAAAATCTCCTATTACTTTTGCCTGTTCTCCGTTAGAAATGCCAAAACCTACTACCACAGGTTTATCACAGCTTTTTCTGTAGCGTTGCAGATCTGCTCTTAGTCTTTCTATGGGAAGTTTTTCTCTGGCACCTGTAGTTCCTGTAATGGAGACAAAATAAGTCATGTCATCCGTATGCTTACATATGAGCTTTAGCCTTCTTTCTGAGCTTGTAGGTGAAGCCAACAGCACCAAAGATAGTCCATACTTTTGAGTGTAGCTTTTTAGTTCCCAAGACTCCTCTGGTGGAAGGTCTGGCACTATAAGACCGTCTATACCACTGTCTCTTACAAGCTCACAGAATTTTTCAACACCTATCTTAAACACAGGGTTGTAATAAGTCATAAGGAAGAAAGGTGTATCTGGAAAATCTTCCCTTAGTGTGGAGCTTATGCGCAAAACATGCTTTAGCTTTGTGCCTCTTTTTAGAGCTTCTTCGTGAGCACGCTGTATGGTAGTTCCATCCGCAACGGGGTCAGAGAAAGGAAAACCTATCTCAAGAAAGTCCGCACCAGCTTTGAGAACAGTCCTGAAAGCTTCAAGAGAAGTCTCGTAATCAGGGTATCCCGCCATAAGGTAGCACACGAGCACCTTCTCACCTCTACTAAATTTTTCTACTATTCTTTCTCTTCCCATACTTGTATCTCCACTTGAATGGGAACCGCTTTGCTTAGCATTGCATATACGCTACAGTACTTATCTACGGATAACCTCACTGCGGATTCTACCGCTTTTTTGTCTATGTTTTCTCCTATGACGGTATATGTGAGCTTTATGTTTTCATACACCCTTGGAAACTCATCCCTTCTTTTCCCTACGGCATCTATCTTTATACTTTTTACTTTCTGTCTTTTCTTTCTGAGTATGCTTGAGACATCAACAGCCGAACAACCTGCCAAGGCAACAAGAAGAAGCTCCATAGGTTTGTATCCCTGCTGTCCTACCTTTATGCTTCCTACAGAAGTTTGGGCTACAAAGGTATCTTCCTCAGAAGATAGTAAAAGGCTAACGCTTTTTTCTTCCATCTTACACGCTCGTATCTATCAAAAATAAAGGTTGTCCATATTCTACGGTTTCTCCGTTTTCAACCAATATCTTTACTATCTTTCCACGCACATCGCTTTCTATCTCGTTCATGACCTTTAGAGCTTCTATTATGCAAAGTACCTGTCCGGGAGATACTATGTCTCCAACCTCAACAAAAGGTGGTGCACCCGGAGAGGGAGACCTGTAAAAAGTGCCAACAAGAGGGCTTTTTATCACATGCAGGTGTTTTTCTTCCTCAGCTTTTTCTGATGGTGGAAGGATCTCTATGTGTTTTGGCTCCTTTTGAAGTTCTACTTTCAAAGAGTGATCTTTGTGGTAGGTTTCTATATGTATCTTTAACTCCTGTGTTTCTATGCTTAGAGTTTTTATGTCGCTACCTTTGACCAGGCTTATTAGCTCCTTTATAAACTCCTTGTCCATCACTTTATCCTTTCTACATAAGCACCTTTCCTTGTGTCCACCTTTATAATGTCGCCTTCGTTGATAAAGAAAGGTACTTGAACTACTGCGCCCGTTTCTAATTTTGCGGGTTTTGTACCCCCTGCTGCGGTATCTCCCTTAAAAGCTGGCTCTGTTTCAACAACTTTTAGTTCTACATGTTTGGGAAGTTCTATACCTACAGGTTGTCCTTTGTAAAGAAACACAACCACTGTCATACCTTCTTTTAGAAACTTTATCTCTTCTTTTATGCTTTCTACGGGAACAGGTATCATCTCGTAAGTTTGCTGACTTATAAAGTAGTAATTGCTACCGTCGTTATAAGAGTATTCTGCAAAGACCTGTTCAAAATCTGCAAGCTCAATGGTATCAGAGGACTTATAGGTTATTTCTATAACATTTCCTGTCTGCATGTTTTTGGCTTTAACTCTAACAAAAGCCTGACCTTTGCCGGGTTTCACATGCTCGTAGTCAATAACTCTGTGAGGTTGACCTGCGTGTTCAATAAACATATCCCTCTGTATGCTGTTTATATCTATTCTGACAGCCATAAGGGGTATTTTACCATAATTTAAGCTTTCTTCATCTTAAAAAGGATCTCTTCAAGAAGTGCCTGAGCCATATCTTCTTCGCTTACTTTACGGATGGGTTTTCCTTCTTTAAAAAGCCATGCAAAACCTTTGCCACACGCAAGCCCTATATCTGCTTCTTTGGCTTCACCTATGGCGTTAACCACACAGCCCATTATAGCTACTTTTAGAGGTGTTTTTACTTCTTTTAATTTTTCTTCTACCTCTTTAACTACTTTTGGAAGGTCTACCTCTATCCTTCCGCATGTGGGACACGCCACTATTTCTACACCACGCTTTCTTAGTCCCAAAGCTCTTAGGATTTCGTAAGCTGTATTTACTTCCACTTCCGGGTCATCTGTTAGGGAAACCCTTACGGTATCTCCTATCCCCATGTAAAGGAGAATACCTATGCCTACTGAAGACTTTATTATGCCCTTTTGCCCCATACCCGCCTCCGTTATACCTATGTGTAAGGGTATGTCCGTTTGCTCTGCGAAAAGTTTGTTGGCTTTTATGTTTTCAAGCACATCTGAGCCTTTTATGGAAACCTTAAAGTTATAAAAACCCCATTTTTCAAACTTTTCGCTCCAGCGCATGGCACTTTCAAAGAGTGCCTCTGCACACGGATAGCTATACTTTTCCAGAAGGTCTTTCTCAAGAGAACCAGAATTTACACCAATCCTTATAGCTACATTCTTTGCCTTTGCTTCTTGGACTATATCTCTTACTATCTCTTCCTTGCCTATGTTGCCGGGGTTTATCCTTATGCCATGTACCCCCTTTTCCATAGACCTAAAGGCATAAGAAGGTGCAAAGTGTATGTCCGCTATCACCGGGATAGGAGACTTTTTTACTATCTCTTCAAGGGCATTCAGGTCTTCTTCGTGTGGCACAGCAACTCTTATTAGTTCACAACCTGCACGAGCAAGCCTGTTTATCTGATCAAGGGTAGCCACAACATGGTGCGTTTTGGTAGAAGTCATGGATTGCACCACAATAGGTGCGGAGCCACCTATTGGAACCCAACCTACCTTTATCTGACGGGTTTTTCTCCTTTGGATCATGACAGCTCCAACATCCTCAGAAGGGGTCTTTTGGCTCTTTCTATTATATCTTCTGGCAAAACCACCTCGTTAAGCTCGTTTTTTAGTGTTTCATAAACCTTAGGTAAGGTTATAGCTTTCATAGTACAACAGTAAACACTACCGCAGTAGTTCATGGATTCTGGAAATATGTATTCTTTGTGGGGATTTCTTTTCATAAGAGTGTACTTTAAACCCACCTCTGTTATTACTATGACCCTTTTAGCATCGCAAGTAGTAGCGTAGTTAATTATTTGAGAAGTGGAGCCTACAAAATCTGCTATCTGTATCACCTTTGGATGGCATTCAGGATGAACCGCAACCTTTGCATCTGGATACATGTCCTTTAGCTTTTGCACTTCTCTTGCTGTAAACTCAAAGTGTGGCGGGCAAAAACCCTGCCATATTACAAACTCCTTCTCCGGTACATGTCTTTTTACCCAGTTTCCAAGAGCTTGGTCTGGTATAAAGATGATCTTATTGCTTTGAAGCTTCTGAACTACTTTTACCGCATTGGCAGAGGTTACGCACACATCAGAAACCGCTTTGACATCTGCGCTTGTATTCACATAAGCCACCACCTCACCGTCGGGATGCTGTTCTTTGAGTTTTAGCACATCCTTTGCTGTTATCATGTCCGCCATGGGACAGCCAGATTCAGGGTTGGGATGTAGCACCTTTTTATTAGGATTTACAATCTTTGCAGTCTCGCACATAAAACGCACACCGCAGAAAACTATTATGTCCGCATCCGTTTGGCTTGCTTTCCTTGAAAGCTCCAAAGAGTCGCCTATGAAGTCCGCTATATCCTGTACCTCAGGTCTTTGGTAGTAGTGAGCTAATATTACCGCATTTTTCTCTTTTGCAAGGTTCCTTATTTCTTCCTGCAGTTCCCTTGTATCCTTTTCTGTCATCACCTCCAGGGTAAACATGAAAATTAAATATATACCTTCAGCCGTGTTATAATAAACTTTATGATCAGCGTTGAGATAGTCACACCTCAGGGTATAGCCTTTTCAAGACAGGTAAACTCCGTAAACATCCCCACCCAAGAAGGAGAGATAGGCGTTTTAGAAAAACACATGTACCTCATGACTCTTTTAAAACCGGGTCTTGTTTATTTTGACGGCAACCCAAGGGACGGTATAGCTGTCACTTACGGTTTTGTTGATATAACACCACAAAGGGTGATCATTTTAGCGGAAGAAGCTTACACTGTAGGACAGATAGACGCAGGTAAGGAGAAAGAGCTTTTCGATCAAGCCATAAAGAAATTAGCAACCGCACAAACCTTAGAGGAGATTCAGGAGTGGGAAAGAGCAAAAGAGCGAGCTAGAACGCTTCTTGAAATACTTGAAAGATTTGGAAGTTAAGGAATTTACCTTCTTTGGTGGAAAGGTAAGGTTCAGACAACCAAAAGCACACAGGCTTTCTGTTGTGGAGATACTTTTTATTTCTAACATAAAGGGCATAAAAAGAAGAAGCAAGGTAGTTGATTTGGGCGCAGGCTTTGGTACGCTATCTATTCTTACCTCTCTCAAACACCAGTGTGAGGTCTGGGCTATTGAGAGAGATCCTTACATGCTGGAGCTTCTGGACTACAATGTACGCATAAACGGGCTTGAGAGTAAAGTACACATAGTGGAGGGGGATGTGCGGTTTGTGGAGAAGTTTATGGAAAAAAACTCTTTTGATATTGCGCTTTTGAACCCACCTTTCTTTCCAAAAAGTTATGGTTTTGAGAGTAATAAATTCCATTTCGAGTTAGATACACAGCTTACAGATTTTATAAGAGCTGTTAAGTATTTGCTAAAAGATAACGGAAAGTTGAACTTACTTTACACAGCTTTTAGGTGCGTTGAGGCGATCTTAACTCTACTGAATAACAATATAAACCCTTTTTATTTGCGTATTTTCTATCCAAAGATGGATAAAAATGGTAAATTTTTACACATTTATGGTATCAAGAATCGCAAAGGAAACACTGTTATTGAAAAACCTTTAATAATAAATAAAGACAACGGTGAATATACCAAAGAGGTTAAAAGCATCCTTGAGAACTTCTTATGATATAATTAACATCTATGAGGTTGCCAGAAAAACTTGTAGAGAGGATAGCGGACAGAATTATAAGAGACTTAGGAGAGGAGAGGGTTATAGAGGTAGAAGACCCCTATACATTTAAGAAAAAGATAGTTGCGGTTTTCAAAACTGCGGAAGAGGAAGAAAGAATGCTTGATGAGAAAACCAGAGAGGTGCTAAAGGAAAAACTTGACCTGCTTGAGGAATCAAGCCTTGACTATAGGACAGCCTACAGAGCTATAAGAGCCAAGCTTGCAGAAGAGATGAACATACATACAGGTAGAAGAGAAAGGATGAACCAGATAGCCAACATGATAAAGGATCTCATCATGTCGGAAGATAGCGTGGAAATATACGAAGAACCTCAATACATAAGAAACAGGATAAGACAGATACTCATGGAAGCAGTAAAAGAAGAGGAAGAAATAGACAGAGAGGTCAGGGAAAGGATAAAGTCATACTCCAAAAGGATAGTAGAAGGCACCCCCGAGTGGAATCATCTCTACAGAAGGATCTACGAGGACGCTCTCAAAAGAAGAGGATTGCTTTAATTTTCTGCAAACAGTTTACCGGGGTTGAACAGGTTCTTTGGGTCAAAAACCATCTTTATGCCCTTCATCACTTCTATGCCTACATCACCTATTTGCCATCTTAGAAACTTCCTTTTGGTAAGTCCAACGCCGTGCTCTCCCGTTATAGAGCCGTTATAACGCAAAGCCAGTTCAAACACTTCATCCACAGCCTTTTCTGCTCTCTCTTCCTCTTCCCTGCTTTTTTTATCATAAAGGAGATTTACATGAAGGTTTCCATCACCGATGTGTCCAAAGATCACCATAAGAAGGTTGTGCTTTTTGGCTATGTCTCTGAGCTTGGGTATAGCCTCGGAGAGATAAATTCTTGGGAAGACTATGTCTTCATTTATCTTGCCAGTTCTGAGATTAGCAAGAGCTGGTCCGAGGTTTTTGCGTGCCATCCAAAGCTTTTCCGCCTGAGCTTCGTCTTGCGCTATCTGAACCCTGAGTCCCATGCTTGTAAGAAGCTTTTCAACTGTTTGTAGATCCTCTTTTACGCCTTCAACAGAACCGTCTATTTCTATAAGCAAAAGTGCAGACACATCTTTGGGAAAGCCCACGGGTTTGTGAGCTTCTACCGCCCTTATGGCATCTGCATCCATAAACTCAAGAGCGGACGGAAAGACACCAGAAGTCATTATCTTAGTGACTGCTTTTCCTACATCTTCAAGTCTTTCAAACAGTACAAGTGCTGTTGCTCTTGCCTTAGGTTTTGGAATGAGTTTCAGAGTTGCTGAGGTTATAAGTCCCAAAGTGCCTTCTGAACCTACAAAAAATTTAGTTATGTCGTATCCTGCCACATCTTTTATGACCGGATTGCCCGTTTTTAACACTTTACCTTCTTTTATGACCGCTGTTAGTCCAAGCACATACTCCCTTGTGACACCATATTTGAGGCATCTTGGACCACCTGCATTTTCCGCTATATTTCCCCCTATGGTTGAGTATTTAAAGGAAGAAGGGTCTGGTGGATAAAAAAGTCCAAGTTTTTCCACATACTGTTGCAATTCGTAAGTTATAACGCCAGGTTCTACCACAGCTGTGGTATTGTCCATATCTACACTGAACTTCTTCATCTTTTCAAAGGAGACAACAACACCTTTTTCTAAAGTAGGCACAGCACCACCCGTAAGTCCAGAACCTGCACCTCTGGGAAATATAGGCACATCTTCTTGATAACACACCTCCACAAGCTTTTGTACATCTTCTTGAGATTCGGGAAAGATAACCGCTGACGGCACAGCCCTTTCCACGGGTATAGGTGTAGCATCATAAGAGTATAGCTTTCTCTCTACTATTGAGGTGACGACCTTATTTTTGCCAAGAACTTCCACGAGCTTATCAACGGGTTTTTTCTTCAGCATTCCCAACATGATTTTGTAAATATAAATAAAGGAACAAAACCTTGCAATGATGTAAAACATTCCTCTATAATTTCATATCATGTTCCAAAAAGCCCTTTTCTTGCTGCTTGTGGTGCTTAGTCTTTCTTATGGCAGTGTAGTTGCCAAAATAAACTCAAAGGTGATAACTAAAGAAGAGCTCATTGATGCCTTTAACGCATACTGGCGTGAGATGATACATCTGCCTATAACTCAGGCTACCAAGAGGGATATGAGGGAGTTTCTCATAGAGTATGTAAGGAGTCAGATAATACAGCAAGAAGCCAAAAGGATGGGTATAAGTGTTAAGGAAAGTGAGCTAAAAGAATACATACAGAAGAACATTGGAAACGAAAAACTAAGCGAAGCGGTAAAAGAATTAGTAAAAACGGAACTAATTACCAACAAGATCATAGACATGATAGCCAAAGACATAGAAGTGAATGACAAGGAAGTAACAGCCTATTACTATCTGAACCTGAGAGACTTCAAACTACCCGCTCAGGTTTTAGTAAAAAGATTTTTGGCAGATGATCTAGACACAGCCAATGAGCTTTACTATCGCCTATCAGTAGGGAAAAGTGTGGAAAACTCAAAGTCCGTCAAAGAAGGAGAGCCCATGTGGTACTCCATACAAACCTTACCCGAGATAGTAAAGGAGCAGTTATACCCTTACGAAGTAGGCAAAGTTTCAAAACCCATAGATACTGGTAGCGGATATCTTGTACTTAAGATAGTAGACAAAAGAGGAGGTGGCATCATGCCACTTGAATCTGCAAAGCCCTTGGTAAGAGAAAGACTTTTAAAGGAAAAAAGACAGGAGGTTTTTAGGGAATGGTTTCAAAAGGTATCAAAAAACTATCGTGTGGAGTTCTTTTTCTGGCAGTTATAGCGCTTAATGCTTTTGCACAGAGGCTAGTTGATAGAGTGGTAGCTTCAGTAAACGGTGAGCCCATACTTGAAAGTGATGTAAAATTAGGTGAGCTGTTCTACGGCACTAAGGATAGGAAACAGGTTATAGACAAGCTGATTGACACATATCTTATCGCTCAATTTTTAGAGAGCAAAGGTGGACAGGTGCCACAAGAGTATATAAACAAGGCACTTTCTGACATAGCAAAAGCTAACAATACGGATCTGGAAGGGCTTGCAAAAGAGCTTGCCAAAGAAGATCTTACCATTGAGGACCTAAAGAGGTTTCTTGAAAAGGAGATATTAGCCACTCAAGGGTTAAGCTTTTATCTTTCTAAGGAAATCAAGGTTTCCCAGCTTGATGTGGAACTTGAAAAACTCAAAAAGGGTCAGGTAAAGCTAAAAAGAGATATAGACCTTTTGGTACTCAACAGAAAAGACGGTGAAAAAGTGATCAAGCTGATGGAACAAAAAAAGACGCTCTCAGAAATAGCAAAAGCCCTATCCACCAATGTGGAGAGCATCAGCGTAGAAAAGGGTGACCTTGTTGAACCCCTTGATAAAGAAGTGTGGAAAGCAAGCGTAGGCAGTTTGGTGGTGGCAGAAGATGACCAGCACATCTACTTGGCACAGATAAAAGACCAAAGGGAAACCTACAGCGGCGAATCCGAGGAAGAATTAAGACAACAGATATTCGCAAAAAAGCTTGATGAAAAGAGAGAAGAACTTATTAGGAACTTGAAAAAGAAGAGTTTTGTAAAAATCCTTCCAGATGCGTATTCTATCGGTAGTTGACGGCATAGGATGGGGCGGAACAAAAGAACAAGTGTATCTTTTGGCAAGAGAGCTTTCAAAGACGGCAATAGAAACTCACATGGCACTGTCTTTCGAATACACCCAAATGGTGGAAAAGTTAAAGGAATACGGTATTAAGTTTCACTTTTTTGAGCACCATCACAAGCTTTCAAGATACAGTCCTGCAAACTACTACAGGCTTTGGAAGATAATAAAAGAAAACGCATTTCATGTAGTGCTGGCTAACTCCCCCCACGCCTTTGACTATGTAAGATTAGTCTACCCCTTTTTAGATAAAAAGCCCAAGCTTGTAGTGGTAAAAAGGTCCGCAAGAGTACCCAACAGAATATCTCTTAAGTTCAAGTATGCTTATGCGGACATGGTGGTAGCAGTCTCCCCTGCTGTGAAAGAAAACTTAGTTAGGGCAGGCTTTCCTGAGCAAAAGGTGTGTGTAATAGAAAGTGGTATAGACACACAGCGCTTTAGACCTGACCCACTTCTTGGCACACAGATGAGAGAGAAACTCCGAATACCTTTGGATGCCAAGGTGTTTATCAATGTTGCCAATTGGAACCCCAAGGTAAAGGCACAGGACAGGCTCATAGAAACCTTCTCCAAGCTTTCTTGCAGGAACTGCTACCTTATACTTGTGGGCATAGATACAGACCATTACGCTCCAAAGCTGGCAGAAAAGCACGGGGTTAAAGATAGAGTTTTGGCTTTAGGTTTTAGAGAAGATGTGGAAGCACTTTTGAACGCCTCGGATTTTTTTGTGTTATCCTCTTACCTTGAAGGTGTATCCAACGCACTTTTGCAGGCTATGGCCTGTGGTAAGGTGGTCCTATCCACAAAAGCGGGAGGCATAGGACAGGTGATAAAAGACGGAGAGAATGGTTTTTTAGTTGATGTGGGGGACTTTGATCATCTTCTAAAAAAAATGCAAAGAGCTATTGAACTTTCTAATGAAGACATCAAGAAACTTTCCACGCTCGCAGTAAAAACCGCAGAGCAGTTTTCTATAAGCATAACAGCAGGCAAGTATCAAGACCTTTTTAAGAGGTTTTTCCCTTGATATTAGTCCTTGTGTATCATAAGGTGATAAAGTACCCCACATTTGACCTGTGGTGGAAAACCTTTGATTTACAACTTTCCATACTCAAAAAGCATTTTAAGGTCATCACCTTAGACCAAGTGGTAGAAGCTTTAAGCTCTGGGAAACTTCCCGAAAAACCGAGCGTTGCTATAACTTTTGATGATGGATATGCGGACAACTATGTATACGCTTATCCTCTTTTGAAAAAACACCGTCTGAAAGCTACCCTTTTTGTTGCTTCTTCAAGGATACTCACAGAAGCAGGCAAAAGAAAAAACTTAGAAGATTACTGGAAGGGTAAAGCTTCCTTTAAGGAACTGTATTCACCTAAGAGCATGTGGCAAGCCAATTACTTATTCCTCAAGGAGGGAAAGGAAAGGGATTTTTTGACACAGGAAGAACTTTTGAACATGATGGATGTTTTTGAAATAGGTTGGCATTCCAAGTATCATACAAAGGACTTTTTTAAAGACACGCTTATAGACATCCTTGATGGCAAGGATCACCACTGGTCTGTTATTCACGCTTACGGTGAGGAACCTATAAAAGGCTTTCCTCTGTTTCCCATGAAAGGCTCTCTTTCTGTACTCAAAGGCAGAGTTAGAAAGGAAGTGAAAGCTTTCGTAAAAAGTCTTGATCCTAAATTTTTCCAAAGAAAAAACTGGAAAAATGAGCTAAAAAAAGAGCTTTTAAAAAGTTTTGATCGGTTTTTAGATTTTGAAACGCAGGAAGAGAGAATAGAAAGAACTAAAAAAGAGATAGAGGAGTCCATTCAGGAGATAAAAAGCATTACAGGAAGAAAAGTAGAGCATGCTGCTTATCCTTTTGGAGATTATGATCCTCTGCTGAAAGAAGAACTGTCTAAAAGATTTGTTTCTGCTTTTACCACAGAAAAAAGGTACATAAACCTACAGGAAGATATCCATCTTCTTCCAAGAATTACCGTCCCAAAAGACATATTGTCCTTTTTAGCTATTTTGGGAAAGTTTGCAGGAAGTTTTTTAATTGGCTCAGGCTTGAAAAGGTAAAGTCAGGTTCAAATTCTGTCTTTGAAAGCTCTTCTTCTCTGTATTTACCCGTAGTCATAAAAACAGTCTTAATGCCAAAGCTTTTGGCTCCCATAAGGTCTGTGTATATATCATCGCTTACAAGGTAGGTCTCTCCTTCAGGCATGCCTTTTGTGGCATAAGATATGAACTCCCATGAAGGTTTGCCTAAATTGGGCACTTCTTGCGAATAGTTGCACGCATGCACTAACATATTTGCTACAGAACCCGCACCGGGAAAGTAAAGACCATCGTCATCTTTCACTATCCTGCTTAAATTTACGGGTACTATCTTTGCATTCTGAAGGAATACCGCAGATGTAGCTGTTTTTATCTTTTGAAAGTCCAAGGATCTGTCCTGCCCTATGACTACCGCATCTGCCTGATGGTCATTAACCACTTGAAAGCCCTCTTCTTGCAAGTATGACTTTAACGAAGGTGTGCCTATTATAAAAAGCCTGTGGAACTTTTTACTCCTGAGATACTCAGGTAGCACCACGAGAGGAGAAATGAACTTATCTTCTGAAAGGATCACTCCTTTTTGCTTTAGGTTTTCAAGCATCTCTTTGGGTGGCCTTGTGGAGTTGTTAGAGACCACCTTGAAGGGTAAAGAGTTTTTCTCAAGGAAATCAAGAAATTCCAGTGTATCAGGAAAAGGGTTTAACGCTTTGTCCTTAACCAAAACACCGTCCAGATCCAGTAAAAGCCTTATCATAGCACACTCCCTTTACCATGTTAGTTATTACAAAGTTTATAGGCGTTTCTATGTTAGCCTGTTGCCCAAGCTCCACTATAGCACCGTTTAATGCGTCTATCTCTGTCTTCCCCTTCTTTATATCCTCAAGCATGGAGGGATAATGGTTAGCCGTTGGTGGCAGAAGTTTTTCGTAAAAATGCTTTTTGTACTCTTCAGAAGATGAATGAAATGTTTGTATGCGGTGTGCTTTTAAAACCTTAAAGATCTCGTCTATGATCCCGTTAATGATCTCCTTCGTGTATGGATTTTCTATTAGCTGTCCGTAAGTTAATTCAAACAAAGCGCCCAAAGGGTTTAGTGCGCAGTTATATATGATCTTCTCCCAAAGATATTTGTAAACTTCTTTCTCTTGTCTTGTTGGTATTCCTGCTTTACTGAAGATGCCTGCCAGCGTATTTAAAAACTCCTCTTTTATATGACCCGAAGGACTACCTATGACCACATGATCAGCGCACACGGTTATCCTCACCCTATCCACATTCATTCGCTTGGCTCCAAAGATGATCCTTGAAAGGATCACCTTATCCGCCCCAAAAAGCTTTACCGCCTTTTCGTAATTACCGTAGCCGTTTTGAGCTATCAAAATGTAAGACCCTTTTTCTACAAAAGGGGATAATTCTTCTAAGGCTCTTTGCGTGTCATAACTTTTTACAGACAACACTATCACATCTGGTGTGTGTTTAACAGAGTTTAAGTCTTCTACTGTTATCACTTCTTGCTCGAACTCTCCCCATATGCCTTCAACTTTTATTTTCCTTAGACTTCTGCCGGCTTTTACAAGTCCCACTACCTGATGCCCTGCCCTTGAAAGAAAGGACAAAAAGACACTTCCTACAGCACCCACACCTACAATTAAAAACCTCATTCTTTCTCCTCAAGCCTAATGTAAGGCATTATATCCGCAAGGTCTATGTATTTATCGCAAGCATTTACAAGCTCCACCGCTGAGCTTTCTTTGGTAGATACGCATATGACCTCTTTACCAAAATCTCTCAGCACCCATACGAGTTTTTCAAAATCGCTGTCTCCTGAACATAGCACAGCTACATCGTAATTGTCCTTGGTAAGTAGCATGTCAAGAGCCATATCCACATCAAGACTTCCTTTGTAAGTTCCGTCCTTTAGCTGTTTTATAGGTTTTTTAACTACGGTTATACCGCTAAAAGCAAGAAGTTTTATAAAACTTTCCTGCTTTTCGTCACCCTCCCTGTAAGCTAAGTAAAAAAAGGTATTGTAAATGGTGTAATCCTTTTTGAAGTAATCTACGAGTTTTATGAGGTCTATCTTTTGATGTAGTATGTTCTTTTGTATAAAGTAGAAGTTAGCTCCGTCTATAAATATGCCAGCCCTTTTGTTCATTTTTCCCTTAGGTAATCTCCTCTTCTTGGACAGAAACCACCACCTTTGCGGGTCTTAGCACGCGTTCATGAATTGTGTAGCCCTTTCTTACTACCTTGATAACTGTGTTAGGTGGGGTATCAGGGTTATACTCTTTTTCCACAGCTTCTGCAAGGTATGGGTCAAACTCTTTGCCTTCTATCTGTATTTCCCTTATGCCGTACTTTTCCAGTATCCTCTTTAACTCCTTGTATATAAGCTGAAAGCCTTGTAGCAGAGGTGTATGAGACTCAGAAAAGCTGGAAAAAGCTCTTTCAAAGTTATCAACAACTTCCAATATCTCAAGGGCAAACTTTTCGTATCCGTATTTTCTTTGCTCTTCAAGATCCCTGCGATATCTCTCTTTGAAAAGCTCTAACTCCCTTTGAAGTTCCACATACCTTTGGTTTGCCACCTTAGCGATCTGCTCCAGTTTAGAAACCTTCTCCTCAAGCTCTTTGATCTTTTTCTCTTCTTCCTTCAATCCTTCTTTAACTTCTTCAACTTGGTGCATTAATGGTTCTTGGTTTTCCCTTTCCTGCATTTTTTACCTCCTGGAAGGTTTTAATATATATTTAAATCTATCATGAGAACAGTTTTCTCTGCGGATTTAATAAGGAAGTACGATAAACCGGGACCTAGATACACAAGCTACCCGCCTGCCACAGAATTTCACGAAGGGGTAAAGGAAGGGGAATACAAGAAAAAGCTTTTAGAAAGCAACGAAAGGGGGAGAGACCTTTCTTTATACTTTCACATACCTTTCTGTGAAAGTGCCTGCTGGTTCTGTGGTTGTAATGTGATCATATCTCACAGGAAGGATGTGAGCAGGAGGTATCTTGACTACCTATACAGAGAGATGGACATGTTAAAAACCTACATGGACTCTTCTAGGAAAGTAGTTCAGCTACACTGGGGAGGTGGAACACCTAACTTTTTGACTAATCAAGAGATAAAGGAGCTGTTTAGTAAAATACGGGATACTTTCAACATAGACCCTTCTGCGGAGATAAGCGTGGAGATAGACCCAAGATACCTCTCAGAGGGTCAATTGGAAACCCTTAGAGAGTTAGGCTTCAACAGGGTGAGTATGGGGCTTCAGGATCTTGACCCTCAGGTGCAAGAGGCAATAAACAGAGTGCAACCGGAGAGTCTTATGAAAGATGTGATGAAAAGGCTAAAAGATTTGGGCTTTGAAAGTATAAACATAGACCTCATTTACGGACTTCCCTACCAGACGCCTGAGAAGTTTAAGACCACCATAGAGAAGACTATAGCCTTGGACCCAGATCGCGTTGCGGTCTTTAACTTCGCCTATGTTCCTTGGATAAAACCTCTTCAGAGAAAGATAGACCCTTCAACACTTCCACCACCAGAAGATAAGCTCTACATACTGGAGATGACGGTAGATATGTTTCAGTCAGCGGGTTATGTGTTTATAGGCATGGATCACTTTGCCAAGCCTACTGATGAGCTGGCAATGGCTCAAAGGGAAGGCACTCTTTGGAGAAACTTTCAGGGATACACTACCAAAAAGGGAGTAGACCTTATAGGTATAGGTGCTACTTCCATAGGCATGCTGTATGACGGATACTTCCAAAATTACAAAACTATAAGGGATTACTACATGGCTATAGACGCAGGTAAGCTACCTATTATGAGAGGATATTTGCTAACCTATGAAGACATCCTAAGAAGGGAGGTGATCATGGACCTTATGTGCAACTTTCAGTGCTCTTTCAAGAAGCTAGAAGACATGTTTGGTATAAACTTTGAGGAGTACTTTAGAAAGGAACTTGAAGAGCTCAAAGCCATGGAATCTGACGGTCTTCTTGAGGTAAAAGATGGGAAGATACAGATAAAGCCTGAAGGAAGACTTCTCATAAGAAACATAGCCATGGTCTTTGACGAGCACATCAGAAACAAAAAGGAGCTTAGGTTTTCCAGAACCATATGAGTAGCCTTCTTGAAATTATCTCCTTAAGTAAGGTTTATAAGATAAGCAGAGGGCTGTTTACACACACATATCATCCTGCTGTCAGAAAAGTAAGCTTTAGCATAAAGGAGAGAGAGGTTTTTGGCTTAATAGGTGAGAGCGGTTCTGGTAAGACCACCATAGGTAAATTGATACTTAGACTTGAAAAACCAACAGAAGGTAGTATAAAGCTAAGAGGTGAGGACATAAGGAATATGGGCAAAGAGTACACAAAAAAGGTCTCTGCAGTCTTCCAGGACCCTTTTTCTTCTCTCAACCCTTACATGAAGGTAAGACAGATAATAGAAGAACCTTTGTTAATACACAAATTTGGCGACAGGGGAAGGAGAGTAGAAGATGTGGCTCAAATGGTAAAACTTCCTAAATATCTTTTGGACAGAAAACCTCAAGAGCTTTCTGGAGGTCAAAGGCAAAGAGTTGCCATAGCCAGAGCTGTATCTCTGTCCCCTGAGCTTATAGTTGCAGATGAACCAACCGCATCTCTTGATGCTACTGTCAGGAAGGAAATACTTGACCTCTTTGCGGAGCTAAAAGAGGGAGGAATAAGCACACTGCTTATAACCCACGATATAAGGGCTGTAGAGAGGATAGCAGATAGATTAGCCATCATTTACTCAGGTATGCTAATGGAAATGGGCACAAAGGATCAAGTGCTAAAAGACCCAAAGCATCCTTACACCAAGTATCTTTTAGAAAATGTTCCCGTAAGACATCCCAAAGAAAGGAAGGTGCGCGTACAAGAGGAAGGCGTGCAAGAAGTAATACACAAAGGTTGCCCCTTTTACTGGCTTTGTAGCCAGAAGATGGAAGCTTGCAAGCAGAGTATAAAGGAGGAGGTTTTAGATGGAAGGTTCGTCGCTTGTAACCTTTACTGAACTCCCCATGCTCTTGTTCCTGCTTTTTTTGTCAGGTTTTTTTGCCTCTTCCGAAGTGGTTTTTTTTGGTGCAAACAGATATCTTCTCAGAAGATATTCTTCCAAAAAACTCTACAAGCTTCTAAACAAACTCATTTCAGAACCCAGAGAACTACTCCTTTCCATTCTTATAGGTAACGAATTGGTGAACATACTTATATCTTCTTACGGTACAAAGCTTTTTGTTGATACTTTTGGAAAGAAGGGTGCCACTTTTTCTGCCCTTCTCATGAGTTTTCTCATATTCATGTTTGGAGAAGTTATACCCAAGAACTTAGTTTTACCTTTCACCACTAGACTTTCACTCCTTTATGCTCCAGTTTTTTATGTATTTCATATGGTGTTTTTGCCAGTAAGAAGGCTTTTCTTTGCACAGATTGAAAGGATACTGAGTTTTTTTGACCTCAGGGGAGTAGAAGAAAAAAAGAAAAGGGATCAGATATTTTGGGAGATATTTGAGATGGGATACTCTGCAGGGCTCTTCAGCGCAGAAGAAAGGGAGTTAGTGGAGAGAGCCATGTCTTTGGACGACCTTTTGGTTAAAGAAGTCATGACACCAAGACCGGACATATTCGCCCTTAGTGAAGAGCTTACCGTTGCAGACGCATTTGAAAAGATCATTGAAAACAAACACTCACGCATCCCTGTTTTCAAAGATAGTCTTGATAACATAACGGGTATAGTCTATGTAAAGGACATTATACCCTTTGAAGAGAATGCAGGCAAAAAACTACAAGAATTCAAAAGACCTGCTCTTTTTGTTCCAGAAATTTCAAACATAACTGCACTTTTAAAGGAAATGAGATCAAGTGGTATGCAGATAGCCATAGTGGTAGGAGAACACGGAGAGGTGTCTGGACTCATTACTCTTCACGATGTGCTCAAAAGGCTCTTGGGAAGCCTGCCAGAAGTATGGGAGGAAGACACGGTTAGAATATCAAAAGGCATTTACAAGGTTTACGGTTGGGCGGATATAGAGAGGGTGGCAAAAACTGTGGGCTTTAGTCTTCCCGAAGAGTATGAGTACGATACGGTGGGGGGGTTTGTTATGGCAAACCTCTCAAAGGTGCCAGAGGAAGGTGATGAGTTTGAATACGAAGGGTTTAAGTTTGTGGTGGACAAGATGGATGGCAACCGGATAGTTAGCCTTTATATAATGGCAACGGAAAGTGAAAGGGTGTAAATTATTACTTTGATGATAAAGGGTGAGTTAAAGACTACGGTAAAACCCAAGCTGAACCTCTCGCTACTTTTAAAGTACCACATAGAGCTTTTAACTAAGAGCTCTGAAGAACTCCAGCAGATACTTGAAGAAGAGCAAAAGCAAAATCCTTATATAACGCATGTGTTTAAGCGTATACCCAAGTGGTTTTTTAAAGAGGAGATTAAGCAAAAAGAAGCGGTGGCAAAGGATAGTATCTTTGAGGAGATCTCAAGACAAATAAGCCTTGAGTTTGACGGTATAGACAAAGAAATAGCTCTTGAGATACTCTACAGGTGCGATGCTGATGGTTTTTTCAAGGATGATCCGGAAGAAATAGGAAAGCTTTACGGGGTAAGTGCAGAGTATGTGGAAGACATAAGAGAATTTATAATGACAGAAATAGAACCTGTAGGTATAGCTTCCAAAAATCTCGAAGAGTTCATAAGAGTGCAATTGCAGGAGATGTATCCCCAGGACGTTTGGCTTGAAAACAGTGTGATGGAAGCTATAAAAACAGGCCATGCGG
>JAPYWJ010000037.1 GCA_028276405.1 Hydrogenobacter sp. | reverse complement strand
GTGTAGACTTTGGAAATGTACCCATCAACACCCAAAAAGGTCCAGCCATAATCAAGATAGAGAGCAAAAACCCCATCTCCATAAGTGGTATACGCATCAACGAATTTAGAAGCCCACTATCTTTACAAGGCACAACCAACTCTTACAATGTACTTCTTGAACCCCAAGAGCAAGAAGTCAACTTCATACTTGACCCAAACGCGGGGGACAAACCCTGCGGTAGCACATCCTTTAACCTGACAAACTACTGCACAGTAGGCGTCATCTTCCAGCCCAAGTCCGAAGGGAAAAAGCAAGCATACCTTGAGGTTTACTACAATCAGCCCTCTCCTGTAAAGGTCTACATGACAGGCACAGGCATATCCCAACAGCAAGCCCCATCCTCTGGAGGTTCTGGAGGAAGCTCTGCTGGTGTTAGCTCCTCTGGTGGTGGAGGTGGATGCTCTATGGGTGGTTCTGCATCTGGTGTAAATGCCCTTGGATGGCTACTGCTACCAGCCTTTGCCCTTGTAAGGAGACTAAGAAGGAGATAAAACCTTGGGTCCCTTTTGGGGACCCTTTTTGTTTTAAATTCTAAGCTGGGTGAGAAATTAGTTTTTGGTAGTAAATAGCTACCTTCTTTATAATCTCTGTGCTCGATTTCTCACTGAGCGTGTTAGCTTTAAAGTTATATTACTCATATATGGAGCTTTTAAGGGCAAAAGAGATCGCTTATGCGTGTGGTGGCAAACTCTACGGAGAGGACAGGACTTTTTTGGGTTTTTGCACAGACAGTAGAGAAATAAAAGAAGGCGAGGTTTTTGTTGCTCTGCGAGGAAGTAAATATGACGGTCACAACTTTATACATCATGCCTTTTCAAAGGGGGCGGTGGGTGTGATAACTTGCAGAGAGGTAAATATACCTAAAGGAAAGTTTGCTGTGCTTGTAGAGGACACCTTTCTTGCTCTTAGAAAAATAGCGGAATATAAAAGGAAGCATTTTAAAGGCAAAGTTATAGGAGTAGTAGGCTCTGCAGGTAAAACTACCACAAAGGAGATGATAGCTTTTTTGCTTTCTAAAAAGGGCAAAGTGTGCAAAACGCCTAAAAATTATAACTCTCAGGTGGGTGTTCCCCTTTCTGTGGCAAATTTTGAAGAAGATTGCCATTTTTGGGTTGTGGAGATGGGAGCAAGCCAGAAAGGTGATGTCAAAAGCCTTGTAGAGTTGGTAAAACCTCAAGTAAGAGTCATAACCGCAATAGGTGAAGAACATCTTGAGACTTTTGGATGTTTAGATGATGTAATAGCAGGCAACGGTGAGGTGTTTGAAGGTATGTCCCAAGAGGATTGGGCTGTAATTCCTCAGTATGTGCGCCACTGCTACCAACTTAGAAAGGTAATAACCTTTGGAGAAGGGGGAGACATACAAGCCAAGGATATCTCCCTCACAGAGGAAAAATTAAGCTTTAGCGTAGAGGGTGTCAAAATTGAGCTTTCTGTTCCAAGTCTTGCCTTGATGGAAAATGCCCTCTGCACTCTTGGTGTTTTAAAAGCTATAGGGTACGATTGGAGGGAAATGTCCTCGCACATGGCAGAGTTCAAGCCTGTAGAGCAACGCTTTAACCTTATAAAAAAAGAAGGGCTTCTCATCATAGATGACACATACAATGCCAATCCCCCCTCTGTCAGAAAAGCTCTTGAGTCTTTATCCATGTTCCAAGGCTACAAAATAGCACTCTTGGGGGATATGCTGGAGTTGGGCGCATCTTCTCAAAATTATCACCAGCAGATAGGACAGCTGTGTGCTAAGCTAAACATAGATGAGTGCCTTTTTTACGGAGATGAAATGCTTTTTGCCTACCAAGAGTGCCTGCGGTATAACAAAAACTGTTATCATAGCCTTTTAAAGGAGGAGGTTATAAAATATTTAAAAAGTAAGCTAAGAGAGAGGACGGTTTTGCTTATAAAAGGTTCAAGGGGTATGAGGATGGAGGAGTTTTTGCAATGGTTGACGGCTTAAGAAAATTAGAATATAATAATATCCTAATGAAAAATCTCCTTATACTGTTTGCTCTGATGGGTGTAGGCTTTGCAAAGGAGCTGACTCTTGAGTCTGCTATTAGTATGGCTTTGGAGAACAACCTTGAAATAAGAGCCTTTAAAAGCGATATAAAGGCAAAGGAATTAGAACTCAAAGCTGTCAAAGGTAGCTACTTTCCTAAGATAAAGTTAGAGGAGATCTTTACAAGGACTGATATACCAGTTTATGCTTTTATGAGCAAGTTAAACCAAGAGCGCCTTGGAATAGAAGACTTTCAACCTTCCAAGCTCAACAACCCCCCTGCCATAAACAACTTTGAAACCAAGCTCAGCGTAGAGGTGCCCATATGGCTCGGTGGAAAGATTCAGGCTATGGAGAAGACAGCCTTTCATAACCTTTCTGCTCTGAAGGGAGATTATGAAAGAAAACAGGATGAAGTGGTCCTTAAGGTATACCACGCTTATATGGACGCAGTTTTGGCAAAAAACTCCATAAGAGTAAGCCATCAAGCACTAAAGGACGCTCAGGAACATGTGAGGCTCGCAGAAAGCATGTACAAAGTAGGGACAGCCTTGTTGTCTGATGTCTTGAGGGCAAAGGTTTATCTTTCAAAGGCAGAAGAGCATCTAAAGGCTTCGGAAAACAACTACAGTGTATCTAAAAAAGCCATTGAGCTCATAACCAACACAGATTTAGGTGATTTTGATGTGGCTGATGTGGACAGCTGTAACTCTGTTAATGTGGAAAAGCTAAAAGAGGTGGCTCTTGAGAAAAGACAGGATATAAGAGCTTTGCAAGAAAGGATAAAAGCTTTGGAGGGTATGTACGGGGTAGTTCTTTCTGACAACTTGCCGCAGGTTTACGCCTTTGGCTCTTACTCCCTTTATGGTAAGAACATGGTTTTTGGGTCTGAAGGTAGTGGTTATATGGTGGGTGCTGGCATTTCTTGGAGTTTTGACACGGGTCTTTCTACCCTCAGGAAGGCTCAGTCATACCTTGAGACGAAAAGATCCTTAGAAGAAAGACTCAAACTCTTAAAGGCATCTGTGCTTTTTGAGATCGATAAAGCTTACGCTGACTACCAGAACGCTCTTTACTCCCTTAGGTCTGCGGAAGAAAGGATAAAACAGAGCCAAGAGGTAGTCAGAACCATGGAGCTAAGATACAAGGCGGGACTTGCTCGCATGGTGGATCTTTTAGATGCACAAACAGAGCTAGATAGGGCAAGATTTGAGAGACTTCAGGCACTAAACCACTGCCAGAAAGCTTACGCCAACTTGCTTTACTCTGCAGGGCTCATAAGGGAGGTAAAAAGATGAGTAAGTATCTCAAATACATGGGTTTTTTAGTGGTCATATCTTTGGTAGTGCTTTGGCTTGCAGGGGTTTTCACTCACAAGGAAAAAAGCGTGCAATTAGAAAGAGAACAAAGGCTAATAAGTGGGCTAAAAATAGGCAAAGCGGAGAAAAGGCAGGAAGTTTTTGTAAGCTATGTGGGTAATATAGTTGCAGACAACATAGCGGAAATATCCACAAGAGTAGCAGGAAAGATAACAGATGTAAAAGTTAAGGAAGGACAGAGCGTCAAAAGGGGACAGATACTTTTAACTATAGATGCCTCAGACATACTTGCCCAATCTAACGCAGTAGGTGAGCAGGTAAAACAGGCTGAACAAGCCTATAGGTCCGCACTTGCCAATTACGAAGCAGTTAAAAAAACATACGAAAGGTACCAGTCCCTTCTTAGGGAAAACGCTATAACCCAACAGGAGTTTGATCAAATAAAGGCACAGTACGATTCAGCAAGAGCTCAGTTAGAACAGGCAAAGGCAGGTATAAGTGCAGCACAGTTTCAAAGAAAAGCTGCCCTTTCCAATCTTGAATACACAACTGTAAGAGCTCCTTTTGATGGGTATGTGTCCCAAAAGAGAGTAGATGTGGGAGATCTTGCAAGTCCTGGCGTTCCACTGCTTGTAATAGAAAAACCACCTTACCAATTGGAAGTGAACCTACCAGAAACCTACGCGGGTAAGATAAAGGTAGGAGATACTTACCCGGTTTATGTGGAGGCTATTAACAGAACCATACAAGGGAAGGTCTCCGAAGTTTCTCCTTCAATAGACCCTATAACACGAACCTTCAAGGTAAAGCTTAAACTGGAAGACGGAAACCTAAAAAGCGGTATGTATGCCAAACTGCTCCTTCCAGAAAGGCTTAATGTGGTGCTTGTGCCAGAGAGTGCCATATTCAGACGGTTTGACTTTACAGGCGTGTGGGTAGTAAAGCCAGACAACACTTTGGAACTTAGGTTTGTGAAGCTCGGAGAGAAAAGGGGAGACATGGTAGAAGTCCTGTCTGGATTGAACGGTGATGAAAGCATAGTTATAGAAGGCATAGAAAGAGCTTGTGATGGGTGCAAGGTAGGAGGATAAGATGTACGGGCTTGCGGGAAGGCTCGCTAACTACTTTATAGATTCCAAGCTAACACCAGTGCTGATAGTAGTCTCCTTAGCTTTGGGACTCTTTGCTGTGATAACTACCCCCAAGGAGGAGGAACCACAGATAGTTGTGCCCATGATAGACATATTCATAAGCTATCCGGGTGCCACACCAGAGGAGGTAGAAAGGAGGGTGGTCACGCCCCTTGAGAAAAAGCTTTGGGAACTAAAAGACATTGAGTACATATACTCCGCATCTTCGGAAGGTGGTGCTGTAGTTACCGCAAGGTTCTATGTGGGAACAGACCCAGTAAAGGCTCTTGTAGACCTAAACACCAAGATGATGTCCGCCATGGACCTTGCACCCCCGGGAGTGGTCCTTCCTCCACTGATAAAACCCAAATCCATAGATGATGTGCCCATACTTACCCTCACCCTGTGGGGTAAATCTTACGACTGGTACAGCCTTAGAAGGATAGCATCAACGGTAGAAAATGAAATAAAAAAGGTAAGCAACGTGGCAGATGTCTTTTTGGTAGGAGGAAGACCAAGGGAGATAAGGGTTATTCTTGATCCTGCAAGAATGTCAGCTTACGGCATATCACCCCTTTACATAGCCCAGGTGATAAAAAGCGCCAACGCACAGGAAGTAAGCGGAAACATACTGCAGGCGGGAAAAGTTTATCAGATAAGGACCGGTGAGTTCCTAAAATCTAAAGAGGATGTAGAAAACTTACTTGTGAGCGTGGTTAATGGTAAACCCGTCTACCTTAAAGATGTTGCCACTGTGGTTGATGGTCCTTCTGAGATAAAAGACTATGTGCTTATGGGTTTTGGTCCTAAAGCGGAGGAAAAGGGCATAAAAGGCGTAAAAGAAGGAGAGCTATACCCAGCGGTTACCATAGCGGTATCTAAAAGAAAGGGCACTAACGCGGTAAATGTGGCACAAGAGGTGCTAAAACTCGTTGATCACCTAAAAGGAAAAGTTATACCCAAAGATGTGAATGTCACCATAACGAGAAACTACGGTGAGACTGCAAAAGAAAAAGCGGACGAACTTCTGGAACACCTTTTTATAGCTACTTTTTCTGTTATATTGCTCATAGCGGTTGCTTTGGGTGTAAGGGACGCTCTGGTGGTAGGCATAGCGGTGCCTATAACCCTTGCCATAGCCTTGTTTTTGAGTGAAATGTACGGCTTTACTCTCAACAGAGTAACCCTATTTGCTCTCATATTTGCTATAGGCATTTTGGTAGATGACGCCATAGTGGTTGTAGAAAACATACACAGATGGTTTGAGCTAAAGCTTGCAAAGACGCCCAGAGAGGCTGTGGTTAGAGCTACAGACGAGGTGGGAAACCCCACCATACTTGCAACCTTTACCGTCATATCCGCCCTTATGCCCATGGCTTTCGTGAGCGGTCTTATGGGACCCTACATGAGACCCATACCCATAAACGCATCTGTTGCCATGTTCTTTTCCCTTCTGGTTGCCTTCATAATAACCCCTTGGGCTTCTTACAGGTTTTTGAGACATGACCAAGAACACCAAAAGCAAGAGATAGATATAAAACAAACCACTTTTTGGAAGGTTTACTCCAAGATCATGGTGCCTTTGATCACCAGCAGACCCAAAAGATACGCCTTTTACCTCTTTACCCTGTCCCTGCTTATGCTATCCATGGGTCTGTTTATCACAAAAGCGGTGGTAGTCAAGATGTTACCGTACGACAACAAAAGCGAGCTCCAAGTTGTCCTTGATATGCCAGAAGGCACACCCTTAGAAAAAACCCTTGAAGTTGCCAAGGCTATAGGTGATTACATATCAAGACAGAGCATAGTTACAGACTATCAGATATACGCAGGTACATCATCTCCCTTCAATTTCAACGGTCTTGTAAGACACTACTATCTAAGACAGGGCAGTAATATGGCAGATCTGCAGGTAAACCTCATAAACAAGCACGAAAGGTCAGAGCAGTCCCACGACTTTGCCAAAAGGATAAGACCAGCAGTGCATGAGATAGCACAAAAATACGGAGCCAAGTATGTTGCGGTGGTAGAAGTCCCACCTGGACCTCCCGTGCTTTCTCCCATAGTGGCAGAAGTTTATGGACCTGACCTGCACGAGCAAGAAAAGTTTGCAAAAGAGGTCCTAAGAGTTTTTAAACAGACCCCCTCCATAACAGACCAAGGTATATACTTAGAAGACCCTGCGCCCATGATAAGGCTTATAGCAAAAGAAGACAAACTAAAGCTTGCAGGCCTTAGCAAAGAGGAACTTGTCTATACCCTTAGAGCTCTCATAGGTGGCTATCAGGTAGGCATACTCCAAAACACCGATACGGAGCATGTCCCTATAGTCATAAGGCTTGACGAGCGCTACAGAACCATGGAGGTCCTCAAAAACCTAAAGATACCCACCAAAGACGGCAAGCTGGTGCCTCTGTCTGAACTCGTTGAAATAAAAGAGGATACAGTGCCAAAAACCATATATCATAAAAACCTAAGAAGAGTGGTCTATGTCATAGGTGATGTCTCAGGAAGAGAAGAAGCACCCTTTTACGGCATACTTGATGTGAGAAACAAGATTTTGAACCTACCAAACCCTTACGGTAGCGTAAAAGAGCTCTGGATGTCTTTACCTCTTGTAGAGGATGGCATATATGTAAAGTGGGATGGTGAGATGCACATAACATTAGAGGTCTTCAGAGACCTTGGGCTTGCCTTTGGTGTAGCTCTCTTCGTTATGTATGTGCTAATCCTTGGATGGTTCAAAGACTTTAAGATCCCCGGCATCATCATGGCACCCATACCTTTAACTCTTGTGGGTATAGTGCCCGGACACCTCATACTGGGAGCCTTCTTTACCGCCACTTCCATGATAGGCTTTATAGCGCTTGCAGGCATAATAGTGAGAAACTCCATACTTCTTGTGGACTTTGCGGAGGAGAGGATAAAGGACGGTGTACCACCACATTTAGCGGTTGTTGAGGCAGGAGTTATAAGAACACGCCCCATACTCCTTACAGCGGTTGCTGTTATAGTAGGTGCCTTTGTGATCCTCTTTGACCCCATATTCAACGGACTTGCCATATCCCTCATCTTTGGTACCATAGGTTCCACCACGCTGACCCTTATCCTGATACCCGTAATGTACTACGCATCAAAAGTCAAAAAGCTCGCCGTTATCCCATCAGCTCAGGAAGTACAGCGCGACATATTCAGATGAATTATAATTTTTTTTATGAGGGGTTTCACCTTGCTTGAGCTCCTTTTGGTTATAACCATAACTACCATGATCGCTCTGGTGGTCCTACCAGTGCTCCAAAGGAACATCTTTGGAGAAAAGGAACTACTAAAGGCTTTTATCCTCAAAAACCTAAATCTTGCAATGAAGAACAACAGAGTTATAGAGCTTGTGGCAAACGGCAAAAGGATCACATCTTCTGCAGGTGAGAGCATAGACCTGCCCTTTGAAGGAAGATGCCGTATATACCCAAACGGAGAGTTAAGACGGTGCTGGTTTGGAAAAGGAGGGGAGCGTGAATACTATACAGTTATTGACTTCTGAGGCAGAGAACACAAGACGCAAAAATTTGGAATACCTTCAGAAGGTATCACCACAGTTTTATCAGTTTCTCAACCTCAAAGGAGAATTAAACTGCAGTGTGGTTCATCAGGCTAACAGGTGGGAGCTCTTTGTGAACCGCAAGCCTCTATACGGAGGTGATGGCTACGGAACCACAAAAAAACAGTTTGATGAGTACCTACAAAAACCCAACAGCTTTAGCACACCCTTTTATATCCACGAGTTTTCCCAAGATACCATAGATGGCTGGTTTTCCCAAAAGCTAAAGCAGATCATAGCATCAGAAAGACTCTCCGAAGAATGTCATACAGAAAAGTCCGTAGGGACTATGCTCGTCTTTGGTGTTGGACTTGGCTTTCACATAGACTTACTTACTCAGCATTACGATATAAAACAGCTGATACTGGTAGAGACCGATGTGGAACTTATAAAGCCTACCCTCTACACCCTTGATTGGGAAAAGCTACTGAGCGTATACAACGGAAAGGATAGGATAATAAGCTTTTATCTCCACAAGGACCCAGACCTTCTCGCCGCTGGACTTCTTGATCATCTGATGAGTTATTACAATCCAAGCCTTTTGACACACTTTCATGTGTATCTCCACAGATATGACCCTGTGCTTTTGGAGGGTGCCAAAAAGTTTTGGGCCTCCCACAAATCCCCCATATTGGGTTTTGGCTTTTTCCAAGATGAGCTGTGGTCTTTGGAGTACACCTTGGAGAACATAAAGAGGGAGCTCCCCCTCTTTTATGGCACAAAGCCCGTACCTTCAGACGCTGTTGCCTTCGTTGTGGGTGCAGGTCCTTCCCTTGAGTACGCCCTTGACTTTATAAAGCAAAATCAACATAAGGCTGTCATCTTCTCCTGCGGTAGTGCCATAGGCACCCTCTACCAAGAGGGTATAAAGCCAGACTTCCATGTGGAGATAGAAAGGACAAAGCAGACTTATGATGCCCTTGTTATCAGTGCAGACCCAGACTATCTCAGAACTATCCCAGCCCTTTATAACAACCCCATGTACCCACAGGTGGCAGAGCTCTTTGATGACCCAAGGATGTGGCTAAAGGGAAACGACACGGGAGCTTCCCTGTTTCCTCCCCATATCCCAAGGCTCAATTACTCTAACCCCACTGTGGTAAACGGTGGTCTTTCTTTGGCTGTAAACATGGGCTTTAGGGAGATATACCTCTTTGGGACAGACATGGGCTACAAAGACCCAAAGAAGCACCACGCCAGAGGTAATGTGGCTCTAAAAGAGGGCACAGAGTTTTACAAAGAGAAGGAGAGCCAGGAGTACGAGCTGGAGGGCAACTTTGGGGGGACTGTTTACAGCAACTGGCTTTTGGTATGGGCAAGGTCTATGATACAGGACCTTCTTAAGTCTGCCAAGGGTGTGCGTGTGTATAACACCTCCGATGGTGCAAAGATAGAGTTTACCAAGCCCATCAGGATAGACCAGATAAACCTGAGGGGTTTTAAAAAGTCAGAAACCCTAAAGCTCATAGACAGAAACTTCTCTAAGGATTACCTTCAGGTGATAGACCTCCCGGGTAAGTTACAAAAGCTCGTCAGGGATGCTCAGGACTACCATTCCTTTCTTAGGAACAGGTTGGGAGAGCTTGAAAAAACCCATGACTTCCTATCCTTTGTATCCCAGGCAGGGCTATACCAGTGGAAGTATGCCAACTCTCCCTTCTTTGGCCTCTTTAGACCTCCCTTAATGAACTTCTCTTACGCACTGCTTTCCGCTCTGTGCAGAACTCAAAAGTCCCAGAGGGCGTCCTTGGGGCTAAGGCTGGTAGAGGCTTACCTGGAATTTTTCCAAAAGTGCATAGATAGGGTTAAAATGTTGGAGCCATGATACCGGATAAGCAGTTTCACATACAACTCATGAGGCGACGCAAGGACAAAAACCTCATAGCTATACAAAAGTATGCACCCCACTTTATGCATCTGGTAGAGCAGAAAGGAAAAGTCCCCGCGGGCATATATGTGGGAAACTCCGGAGAGATAGACTTGGTAATAGAAGGACAGAGGGTCTACCGCATGGACCCAAGGAAGGTGGCACAAGTTCAAGTGGAAGCCTTCAAAAGGGAAAGGGAAGCCTTCTACCTGGTGCCTTCCAAGATAACCCTTTATGATGAAAATCAGCTTACCAAGGATGCCATAGACAGTCTATACAGGATGAAGTTGGGGCAGGTCTTTGGCACCACTCCAAACCCAGACAAGCTAAAAGAGCTCACCTCTGGGGAGCTAAAGGAGGGTCAAAGACTGGGAGCCCTCATAAGCGTAGGTTTGGGACTTGGCTATCACTTGGAGCTTCTTATAGACACCTACGATATCAAGTATCTGATAATCATAGAGAGAGACCCAGAGATCTTCAAGGCAAGCCTCTATACCGCCAACTGGGAGAAGATACTAAGCTACTGCGCTTCTAACGAAAGGTCTCTCTTTCTCTTTGTGGGATACGATGATGCGGAGGAGTTATCAAGACAGATGGTCTACCAGATGGGTTATGTCTTCAACACACCCCTCCTTTACTACACACCCATATTCTTACATCTCTTTGGACCCTTCTACGAGAAGGTGGGAAAGCTCTTCACAGATAGGATAAACGAAGTAAGCACTGGCTGGGGCTTTTTCCAAGATGAGCTGTGGTCTTTGGAGTACACCTTGGAGAACATAAAGAGGGAGCTCCCCCTCTTTTATGGCACAAAGCCCGTACCTTCGGATGCTGTTGCCTTTGTTGTGGGTGCGGGTCCTTCCCTTGAGTACGCCCTTGACTTTATAAAGCAAAACCAACACAAGGCTGTCATCTTCTCCTGCGGTAGTGCCATAGGCACCCTCTACCAAGAGGGTATAAAGCCAGACTTCCATGTGGAGATAGAAAGGACAAAGCAGACTTATGACGCCCTCGTCATCAGTGCAGACCCAGACTATCTCAGGACTATCCCAGCCCTTTATAACAACCCCATGTACCCACAGGTGGCAGAACTCTTTGATGACCCAAGGATGTGGCTAAAGGGAAACGACACGGGAGCTTCCCTGTTTCCTCCCCATATCCCAAGGCTCAATTACTCTAACCCCACTGTGGTAAACGGTGGTCTTTCTTTGGCTGTAAACATGGGCTTTAGGGAGATATACCTCTTTGGGACAGACATGGGCTACAAAGACCCAAAGAAGCACCACGCCAGAGGTAATGTGGCTCTAAAAGAGGGCACAGAGTTTTACAAAGAGAAGGAGAGCCAGGAGTACGAGCTGGAGGGCAACTTTGGGGGGACTGTTTACAGCAACTGGCTTTTGGTATGGGCAAGGTCTATGATACAGGACCTTCTTAAGTCTGCCAAGGGTGTGCGTGTGTATAACACCTCCGATGGTGCAAAGATAGAGTTTACCAAGCCCATCAGGATAGACCAGATAAACCTGAGGGGTTTTAAAAAGTCAGAAACCCTAAAGCTCATAGACAGAAACTTCTCTAAGGATTACCTTATGGACCCATTTATAACCCAAAAGGCTGTGGAGCTCTTGGAGTCTGCCAAAGAGTTGGAGCTCTTTGTTAAGGGGTTATTCTCAAGGCAGATAAGAGACACCAGGGACATGATGGACACCATGAACTCCCTTTATGTGTTTCTTTACAACAAGGCAGTGCAGGGTAGTGGGCTCTTCAACATGCTAAGGGGGGGGTGGATGGGTTTGGAGCACCTGTGCCTCTTTTTGACCCACCAGGAGGGAAAACTCTTCCAGCCTGCCATGGACCTCCTCAGAGACTACCTTCTGTCTGCGGTGAGGCTCTTGGAAGAGACCCTTGAGCCCTTCTTGACAGTTTGGATGAAACCAAGATGAAAATTTTTCTAAACCTCTTGACAAAGGAAAACTTTTCAGCTATAATTGAATACAACTCAAAATTTTAAGGAGGTGGAATCATGAGAGCTGACAAAAAGCTCGCAGCAGCAACCCTGGCAAGTTTAGCACTCTTTGGCGCCCAAAAGGCGGTTCAAGCAAAGGCGGTAATGGTGCCCTTTGTAGCGGTAGGGGGTGGTTGGCAGACCATAGTGAGCTATGCCCACGATTCCAGTCTTAGCACTGCTCCTATTACCCTCCACATAGCTTACAACATCAAGCCCGCTGTAACCTACGGTACTTGTCTGCACTCTAATGGCTATGTGACCACATCCCTGAACGACCTTACCAGCTTTTTCATCGATGGGACTACAAACCTACCCCCAGCCATATACGGTGATACGACGGGTGGCACCTACGCCCCAGTATCCGGACCTACCACTTACTTTGGTTTCATGGTGGTGGCTACAGAAACTGCAACAGGTGGTGCTGCACTTGTTAACTCTGGTCTTGCTGTAGACACCATATCCTACAACGCAAGCCTTAGGTTCCTCTACGCCCAGAGGTC
>JAPYWJ010000036.1 GCA_028276405.1 Hydrogenobacter sp. | reverse complement strand
AAAAAAAGGAGGTGATAGACATGTATCTAAGGGGTCTTTTTTTAATGCTCTTTTGGTCGTTGGTACCCGTTAGTATTGGTTACGCTGATGTGGCACACAACGGTATACGCATCGGTGACCTATGTTGTGTGGCTGAGGGCGATGTGAATGTATGCTTTCCTTGTCCAGGTCCAGGTGAAGGCATTGAGCCACCCACTCTGAGCGTGGTGTCCACAGGCTTTGTGGGACAGCTGGGCGGTGTAGACTTTGGAAATGTACCCATCAACACCCAAAAAGGTCCAGCCATAATCAAGATAGAGAGCAAAAACCCCATCTCCATAAGCGGTATACGCATCAACGAATTTAGAAGCCCACTATCTTTACAAGGCACAACCAACTCTTACAATGTACTTCTTGAACCCCAAGATCAAGAGGTCAACTTCATACTTGACCCAAACGCGGGAGACAGACCCTGCAGTAGCACATCCTTTAACCTGGCAGGCTACTGCACAGTAGGCGTCATCTTCCAGCCCAAGTCCGAAGGGAAAATGCAAGCATACCTTGAGGTTTACTACAATCAACCCTATCCAGTAAAGGTCTACATAACAGGCACAGGCATATCCCAACAGCAAGCACCACCTTCTGGAGGCTCTGGAGGTAGCTCTGGTGGAGGCTCTGCTGGAGGAGGAAGTTCTGGTGGAGGCTCTGGAGGAAGTTCTGGTGGTGTTAGCTCCTCTGGTGGTGGAGGTGGATGCTCTATGGGTGGTTCTGCATCTGGTGTAAATGCCCTTGGGTGGCTACTGCTACCAGCCTTTGCCCTTGTAAGGAGACTAAGAAGGAGATAAAACCTTGGGTCCCTTTTGGGACCCTTTTTGTTTTAAATTCTTGGTTTGGGTTATTCTATTTAATATTATGAAGGACTACAGAGGACCTTTTAGCAAAATGGGAGAAGGACTTGTTGAAAAGTACATAGATGACCTTAAAAAAGAATTGGAACAAAAACCTGATGACCCACACCTCAATTTCAAGTTGGGCGTGGCTTATGTAAGGCTTAAAAGGATAGATGATGCACGCGATGTATATAAAAAACTCAAAAGCCTTGACCCTCAACTTGCTAAGGAGCTTCTGGACATCATATACGAAGTCTGAATATAATTATAAGTATGAGAAAGGTATCTTATCTTTTAGCTCTTTTGCTTCTTGGTAGTTTAATTTTCTTTGCTTTTATGCACAAAAAGGAGGATGAAGAAGGCTACAGTGTCAAACCATCAGCCCCTCAAAGTCTTCCGGACTTTACCTTTACTGGTCTTGACGGGAAGGTGTACCGCCTTTCGGACTTTAAGGGGAAGGTGGTGCTTCTAAACTTCTGGGCAAGCTGGTGCCCGCCCTGTAGGGAAGAGATGCCCATCTTTCAAAAGGTTTATGAGGATTGCAAAAAGCACGGATTTGTTATCCTAGCAGTAAGTATGGATACCAACAGCAGTGCAAGGGACGATTACCTGAAGAAGCTAAAACCCTCATTTTTAATCCTTGAAGGGAATGATAATGTGAAGCTCATGGGTCTTCCTACCTCTTACTTAATAGACAGAGACGGAAAGCTCTACAAGATGAAGCTGGGAGTCTATAAGGAAGTTAAAGAAGATGTGGAAAAACTACTCGGTCCTGATAAGAGGTGCTAAGCATGTTTGAAGTGTCTTTCTTTTTGGCTTTTACAGCAGGTGTTCTTGCCTTCCTTTCGCCTTGTGTACTTCCTATAATACCTGGATATCTCTCTTACATATCTGGTATGGGCGCACAGGAAGTAAAAGAACAAAAGGAAGGCTTTAATTGGCACATACTTTTTGCATCAGTACTCTTTGTATTGGGATTTTCCTTAGTTTTTACCTTGCTTGGAGCAGGAGCAAGCGCTATAGGTCAGGTGCTGAGAGACTACCAGACACTCATAGCAAAGTTGGGGGGAGCTCTGGTGGTATTTTTTGGTCTTCACTTTGCTGGGGTTTTTCTAAGAGAGAACTTCTTAAAGGAAGCCTTGGGATTTGGCTCATTGATAACGGGTCTTTACTTTTTAGGTTTCATGTCTCAGAAGTTATTTTTTGATCTCATAGGTATTTTGCTGGTGTGTATGTTTTTATACCTCTTTGGAATACACGAGCTTTTATACAGACAGACGAGGAAAGACACAAAGAGTAGGCTTCCTCTAATTGGTGCCTTCCTTGTGGGTGTTTTTTTCGCCTTTGGATGGAGCCCGTGCATAGGTCCCGTGCTTGGGTCTATACTTCTCTATGCATCTCAGCAAGAAACGGTAACTAAGGGTGCCATGCTTCTCTTTGTGTTTTCCATGGGTCTTGGTTTACCTTTTATATTGGCAGGGGCTCTTCTTTCTGCCTTCCTAAGTTTTGTAAAAAAGTTCAGCAGGTTTTTTGGAATAATAGAGTTAGTAGGTGGTATCTTACTCGTGGTTTTGGGTGTTCTTCTAACAACAGGAAAGCTGAGCGAAATATCCGCACTTCTTGGAGTCTAGACCTTGATCACCGCTCTTATAGACTACGGTATGGGCAATCTCAGAAGCGTGAGCAAAGCATTAGAAAAAGTGGGAATTAAACCTTTGATTACTTGTGATGCTCATGTAGTATCAAAGGCTGACGCGGTAGTATTACCCGGGGTTGGAGCTTTCAAAGATGCGGTTCAAAACCTGAAGAAAGCCGGACTTTTTTCCGCCGTAATCAGACATATAGAAAAAGGTAAACCTTACTTAGGTATATGCCTTGGCTTACAACTGCTTTTTGAAAGAAGCTACGAATTTGGGACAGAAGAAGGTTTTGGTCTTTTAGAGGGTGATGTGGTCTTGCTACCTACCACAGTGAAGATACCCCACATAGGCTGGAACCAAGTGTGGAAGAAAAAAGACAGCCTTCTTTTTGAAAGCATAAAAGATGGAGATTACTTTTACTTTGTGCACTCTTACCATGTAGTGCCCAAAAAAAGTGATGTAATAGCTACACTGACTGACTACGGAATAAACTTCGTTTCCGCTGTAGAGTATGGAAATGTATTTGGAGTTCAGTTTCACCCAGAGAAGAGCCAGAAGTTGGGACTCAAAGTTCTTGAAAACTTCAAAAAGGTAGTCCATGGCTAAGTTGTGTATAGCTTTGGATACTGATTATAAAAAGGCAAAGGAAATTCTTAAAGCCCTGACGGATTATCCCGTTATCTTTAAGGTAGGTTATAAGCTCTTCATAAGCCATCACAAAGCCATAACTTCCACAGTAAAAGAGATGGGTTTTGAGCTTTTTTTAGACCTTAAGCTTCATGACATACCCAACACAGTTAAAAACGCTGTAGTATCTGCCATAGACTTATCTGCAGACTATCTTACCATTCACGCTCTTTGTGGAAAAGATGCTCTAAGAATGGCAAACCAAGTGAAAGGAAATATAAAACTCTTGTCGGTGACCCTCTTGACAAGTCTTGATGAAAATTTTCTGAGAGATTTGGGAATTGGCATTCCTATTGCAGAGTTTGTTTACAGGCTTGCCAAGTTGAGCCTAGAAGAGGGGCTTGACGGTGTTGTGTGTTCAGGGAAAGAAGTAAGCTTTTTAAAAAGCAGTATAAAGAAAGAATTTTTGACGGTTGTGCCTGGTGTTAGCTTAGACAAAGAAAAAGCAGACCAAAAGAGAGCTGTTAGTTTAGAAGAAGCCTTGGAAAAAGGAGCGGACATAATAGTGGTAGGAAGAGACATAGTCCAAGACCAAAATCCCATAAAAAAAGTAGATTACATACTCAAAAGGATGGCTTAAATTATGATCTGTGGAAGTACCTGTACTTGATGGTGTGCTTTTTATACTTTCAAGGTTGTTGGAATTTGTAAACATTGGGGTGATCTTCCTTTTTGCGGTGAAAGGTGTTCCTACGAGGTATATATATGCGGTGCTTTTGCTAACCGTTTTGAGCCTACTGTCTTTTGTGGCATCTTTGTTCCTCAGAGGTAATGACCCTTTAAAGGTGTCTTTTTTTATAACGCTCGCATCCTTTATCGCTGTAATATTAATAATGCTACGCGCTTTGAGAAAAGCTGGTGCTGACATAATTCTGCCAGAAGGGACAAGGTGTCCTGTTTGTAGCGCTTTTGTAAAACTGCAGAGAGCTTTTGCCCTTCAAGTGGGAAATACTTACCTCTTTTTTGATGAAGAGGAGCATTTAAAGAAGTTCTTAAGCGCACCGCAGGACTATGCCAAGATCAGAAAGCTCAACATAAGAAGTGCGCAGATAGGCAAGGCTTATGTGTTCAAAGATGGTACTTGGCAACTGTGGGCTGGGCGGGAGTCGAACCCGCGACCCACGGATTAAGAGTCCGTTGCTCTGCCAGCTGAGCTACCAGCCCTATCAAATTTAATTATAGCACCCTCAACAAAATCCAACAAACCTGGAACATCCACGGAGTAATCAAGATAATAAATGTTTTCGTAAGGCGGGAGCTTTACAATATCCTTAAGAGTAGTTATGTAAAGCTGATTTGGTGAGAGCTTAAAATTTTTATAATGGTAATGATCCCTAAAGGAAAGCTTTTTGAGTATTTTTAGTCTCATCCTTTCTAATGTCTTAAAGAACTGCTCGTTATCTCCGATCCCAGCAAAGGCTATAAACTCAAAGTTCTCTGCCCCTTTTAGCGGATTTCCCCAAATATCCCTAACATTCCAGTCCTTTCTGTAAAGTTTAAACACAGGTTTTGGAACTTCTATATCCCACTCTTTTATGTCTTGGTAAGACAGGATTATAGCATCTGCCCTAACAATAGAAGAGAGAGGTTCTCTTAGCCTACCAAAGGGTAAAAGATGATCTTTTAGATCCTTTTCTCTTATAAGAAGGAGGTCTAAATCCCTATGCATCTTTCTGTGCTGAAAGCCATCGTCAAGTATGATGAGTTCTGCACCCAGCTTATTGATGGCATAAGAAGACCCTCTACATCTGTTTTCATCAACTACTACGCTCACATCCCTGAGTGTCTTAGCCAGCATAAAAGCTTCGTCTCCTGCTTCTTCCCACTTTGCTTTTATATCTCCTCTGCAAGATACGAGCAAAGTGCCTTTACTTTTTCTCTTATAGCCTCTGGAGAGAATGCACACATGGAACTTTCCTGAAAAGTGTTCTGCAATGTACCTGACAAGACTACTCTTTCCCGTACCCCCTACACACAGATTACCCACACTAATGACAGGAATATTACGCTTGCATGCCTTGAATACTTTTCTGTCATAAAGGGAGTTTCTCAGCATAACCGCAAAGCCATATGGGTTCAAAAGGTGCAAAAAGTTAAGCCTCATGTTTAAACTTCTTGGCATCAATGAGCAAAAGTATAGATAGCAGAATACCCCCAAGAATGGCACTCAGGTACTGACTTAAAAACCTCCAGAGGAGAGCAAACACCCCAACCAACAATGGCTCCAGGAAAGGGGCAAATACAGAAAGGGCTCCCAGCTCTCCAACACCACTTCCACCGGGAGTAGGACTTACAAAAAGAGCGTAAACCAATAAAAGCTGGTGTAAAAGCACGCTCAGTGGGTCAGCTGTTGTATTGAAAGCCTTCACAAGAAACACACCTACCAAGAGGAAGTATATATATAGCAGAACACTACTAACTACCGCTCCAAGTATGTATATCTTTTTGTTCCTTAAGAATATCTTCATGGTTACTAAGTACCTTTTGAATATGTTCTTAGTCTTGCTTATAAACCTTCCGTTATTAGAGTTTTTCTTAAAAAAAACCCTCAGGAATACATAAATTACAGCAGTCAAGAGGATAACTACAGCTATAAGTTCAAAAAGATTCTTTGCCTGAGAAGGATTCTTATACATTTCATAAATAGTAATGGGTAAAGCCACTATGAAAAAGGACATACCAGTTATGGTCTTCATAGTTACAACGCTCACAACTTTGTGGAGCCGTCCACCTTTTCTCATTAGAGTGTATATGGATATGAACTCACCGCCTACATGTGCTGGTGTAACTGTGGCACCAAAGGTATTTATTAAGGATATTACATAACCGTACAAAAAAGAATACCTAAGACCCATGGCTCTTGAAAGCACAAAGAGTCTCATGTTATCAAAAGTGTGGTAGAAGAACATACTCAGCATGGCAAACAGAAGATACCTCTTTTCTAAGAGGAAGACTACGCTTATGATGTCTTTTGGAAAGGTTTTTTTGAGTATGTATAGTGCGGTTGCAATTATTATGCACACAGTGATGATAGAGCCGTAAAAGATGGATTTGTACATAGGAGGATTATACCACTTCTCTCTTTCTGAGCTGTCCGCAAGCTCCAAACACACTTATACCTTTACTGAGCCGAATGAAAGTAGATATATCCATGCTCCAAAGTATTTTTTGAAATTCATAAACTTGTGCCAGCTGTGGTCTTTCGTAAGGAAGATCAGGATCAGGATTGTAAGGTATAAGGTTTACCTTAAACTTATTTTTGTGCCTTCCGATGAGCCTTCCAAGAGCGACAGCACACTCTTTTGTATCGTTTACTCCTTTTATGAGCACATATTCCAACATGATCCTTCTGCCTTTTGGATAAGGGTAATCTTTTAGTGTCTTGATGAGCTCTGAAAGGCTGTTGGTTTTTGATATGGGCATAAGGGCTTCTCTGAGTTTTTCGTAAGGAGCGTTTATAGAAACAGCAAGGTTTACATCTCTCATAATGGGATCCTGTGACATCCTTTTTATCTGAGCTATAAGACCACTTGTAGATATGCTGATTCTTCTCTTTGAAAGGTCTATACCCCACGGACTTACCATGATCTCAACAGCCTTTCTGACATTTTCGTAATTAGCAAGAGGCTCTCCCATTCCCATGAACACCACGTTTCTTATTCTTTGTGGCATGATCCTCCTCTGAACCTGCAAGAATTGGTCTATTATCTCCTCCGTTTTAAGGTTTCTTACGAGGCCATCTATGGTGGTAGCACAAAACTTACATCCTATAGCACAGCCTATTTGGGAAGATACGCACAGAGTAAGGTGATCTCTTTCTCTTATAAGTACTGTCTCCACAGTATGTCCGTCTTTAGTTTTAAAAAGGTATTTGGTAGAATCTTCCGCAGGTACCTCTTTTTGAAACTCAAGGGTATGCACCAAGAATTTCTCTTTTAAAAGCTTTCTTTCCTCTTTTGATATATCGGTCATAAGATCAAAATCCGTTTGGAACTTTTTGTAAATCCATCTCGTTATCTGCACAGCTCTATAGTTGGGCATACCCCATTTGGAAACTAGAGCTCTGAGCTCATCAAGATTGTAAGGTGTAATGTACTCCATAGGAATAATTTAATACAAGTGAGCCGGGCGGGATTTGAACCCGCGACCCACGGATTAAAAGTCCGTTGCTCTACCGGACTGAGCTACCGGCTCTGTACAGCTATAAATTATACCAAAAAAAAGCTATAATTAATATATGGAAGGTGAGCAGTTTATTGAGACCTATACCTTTGACGATGTTCTTTTGGTTCCCCAGTATTCAGAAGTTTTGCCTAGCCAAGTGGATGTATCCACTTATCTAACTAAGAGGATAAAACTAAACATACCCATAGTTTCGGCTGCTATGGATACAGTTACTGAATCGAGGCTTGCCATAGCTATAGCCAGAGAAGGTGGTATGGGTATAATCCACAGGAACATGAGCATAGAAATGCAGGCCCAAGAGGTTGAAAAGGTGAAAAAGTCCGAAAGCGGTATGATACTCCAACCTATAACTGTGCGCCCCGAGGATACAGTGAGGCATGCCTTGCATATTATGGAAAGGTACAAAATTTCAGGTGTACCAGTGGTTGATGGTGATGGTATGCTCGTGGGTATACTTACCAACAGGGACCTGCGCTTCTTGAAGGGTACCGATTATGACAAGCCTGTATCTCTTTTTATGACCAAAGAAAGGCTTATAACCGCTCAGGAGAGAGTCACGCTTGAAGAAGCAGAAGAAATACTACAGAAACATAAAGTAGAAAAACTCCCTATAGTGGATAAGGAAGGTAGGCTTCGTGGTCTCATAACCATAAAAGATATCGTCAAACGCAAGAAGTATCCCAACGCGTGTAAGGACGAGATAGGTAGACTGAGAGTAGGTGCTGCTGTAGGGGTAGGGTCAGATGTAAAAAGGCGTATTGAGGCTCTTATTTCTGTTCATGTGGATGTCTTAGTAGTAGATACCGCTCATGGACATTCAAAGAAAGTTATAGAAACAGTAGAGTTTATAAAGTCCAACTATCCACATGTTGATGTAATAGCAGGCAATGTGGCAACTGCAGAAGGCGTGAGAGATCTAATAAAGGCTGGTGCTGATGCTGTTAAGGTGGGTGTAGGTCCTGGTTCTATATGTACCACGAGAGTAGTTGCGGGTGTAGGTGTTCCTCAGATCACAGCCATCATGTGGGCTTATAAAGCTGCTATGCCTTATGAAGTTCCCATCATAGCAGATGGGGGTATAAGGTATTCGGGAGACATAGTCAAAGCTCTTGCTGCTGGTGCAAGTGCTGTGATGTTGGGTAATCTACTTGCAGGTACGGAAGAAGCTCCTGGTGAAACTATATACTATCAGGGTAGGGCTTATAAAGTTTACAGGGGTATGGGGTCTTTAGGTGCTATGACAAGTAGGCTTTCAAGCGATAGATACGGTCAGGAAAACATGGAAAAGTTTGTTCCAGAGGGTATAGAAGGAAGAGTACCCTACAAAGGTAAGCTTAGCGATGTGATCTTCCAACTGGTAGGTGGATTACGGTCTGGTATGGGTTATGTGGGAGCTAAAAACCTAAAAGAGCTCAGAGAAAAAGCCAAGTTTGTAAAGATCACATACTCAGGCTATAGGGAATCTCATGTTCATGATGTGGTTATAACCAAGGAGGCACCAAACTACTGGGTGGAGTAAATGGCTCTGCTTTACACAGGCATAGATAGAGAAGGAAATCTAAGGAAAGGTAAGGTGGACATTCAGGACAAAGCAACCGCCTACAAGATGCTTTTAGCTCAGGGTATAAAGCCTATAAGTATAGAAGAGGAAAAAAAGTTCTGGCACAAGGAAATAATAAAGAGAAAGCCATCTGAAGATGAGTTATCCTTTACTCTTTTACAGCTCTCTTTGTTACTATCTTCTGGTTTTAACCTGAATAAAGCTCTTGAAGTACTTAGCAAACAGGTGGATAATAAAACCATACTGAGCGCTTTAAACTCAGTAAGAGAGTCTATAGAGAGAGGTGAAGCCATACACTACGCTTTTAAAAAGACAGAAGTCTTTCCTGATTTTCTCGTAGAGATGCTAAGGATAGCAGAAAGAGGCGAAAACCTTGAGGAGATATTCCACACGGCGGGGGAGTTTTTACAGCGCATGTCCCAAGTAAGATCAAAGGTTATATCTTCTCTTACTTATCCCGCTTTTGTTATAGTGCTGAGTTTCATTTCTGTCGTTGTGGTTATAAAGTTTGTAGTGCCCAAAATAGCTTCCGTGCTTGCAAGTTTTGGCAAGGACCTGCCCCTAGCTACCAAAATCTTGCTCTATGCTTCCAAAATCATAGGCTACATTTTTTACCTTTTACCTGCTTTGTTGGTGGTTTTGCTTTTCTCAAGAGGTGTTGTAAGTAAAGAAAAGTTGGACATGATCTTTTTGAGGGTTCCCATTTTTGGGAAGGTCTCTTACCTTTTTAACCTTTCAAGATTTGCTGGTAGTTTACGCATAAGCCTTCTTTCTGGCATACCACTAGTGAAAGCCCTTGCGCTAAGTAGAGGAAGTATAGCTAACCAATATCTTAGAAAAAGGTTAGAAGGTATAGAAGGGGAACTTTCTAAGGGTACGAGCCTTTCTGAAGTACTTAGAAAAACAGGTGTTTTCCCAACATTTTTTATCAACCTGATAAGCAGTGGTGAAAAAGGCGGGCAGTTAGAGAAAATGCTGTACCTCATTGAAGAGTTTTACGACAGACAAGCCATGAGGGTAATATCTTTCTGGATAAGGTTTGCAGAACCCATCTCCATGCTAGTCATAGGTGTGCTGGTTGCCTTTATAGTCTTTAGCGTCATACTCCCTATAACGGAGCTTTCTGCGGGTATAAAGCGTTAGCAACAGCTTTTTTTCCTTCTTTTCCACAAGAAGAAGAACAAAATAGCCAAAAGAAGAAAGATAAAAGTGGCAAGCCAGCTCATAATAGGGTTCCTATTCTGTAGATAAGAAAGGCACTTATCCAAGCCATTACAAAGCTGTAAACCAAAAAGCCGAGCGCAAACTTTTTACCCGCTTCTCTCCACATGACCGCAACCGTTCCCAAGCAAGATGTATAAATGAGAATGAATATCATAAACGATAAAGCGCTCCGCTCGTCCATACTCCTTGAAATACTGCTTCTCAGGGTACTGTGCTCTTCTGAAACCTCAAAGGTTTTAGGAAAGGGATTAATAAGCGAAGAAAAAGCCTCCTTTGTTGCGGATAATAAGCCAAAAAACTGCTCTTTTGCAGACTCATACACTGAAAAATCCCCTTTTTTGCCTTGTTCTTCTACAGAGTATATGGTTGCCATAGAACTCAGCACTATCTCCCTTGCAAGAAAGGCAGGAATGAGTGATGTGGAAATCCTCCAGTCACTTATACCTATAGGTTCAAAAATGGGAATTATGGCTTTTCCTATCTTTCCAGCTATACTATCTTCGGGTTTTTCCACACCGGGCGGCAGGTTCATACTTAGCCAGATGAGTATGGATACGGCGAATATGAGAGTTCCCGCTCTGTAAAGGAAATCCTTGAGATACACCCAAACCATACGAAGAAGTAGCCTCAGTGTGGGCAAACGGTAGGGTGGTAGTTCCATAACAAAGTGGTCAAGTGCTCCTCTTAAAGCTATTTTTCTCAGGATCATAGCGGTGATCAGAGCCATTACAACACCGAGCATATATAGGGAAAATATGACCAAAGTGGGGTTTTTAAAAAAGGTTATGGCAAAGAAAGAAAAAACTACGAGCCTTGCGGGACAGCTCATGAAGGGGATCATAGCTATAACTAAAAGCTTATCCCTTTTACTTTCCATAGTCCTTGTAGCCACGATGGCAGGCACATTGCATCCAAACCCCAGCAAAAGAGGTACAAGACTCTTCCCATGAAGTCCCAGCTTATGCATAAATCTGTCCATAAGGAAAGCTATTCTTGGAAGGTATCCAGTAAACTCAAGAAAGGACAGCAGAAAGTATATAACCGCTATAAGGGGTGTAAAGGTAAGGACAAAACCCACACCACCTATAAAAGCTTCCGAAAAGAACCCTATCACCAAGGTAGGTGCGCCCAGATCTTTAAAGATCATTTTGATAATAGGTGATACAAACCCGTTTAGGAAACCATCGAGCCAGTCCATAAAAGGCTTAGAAAAATCAAAGGAGATCTTGAAAAGGGTAAACATAATCAGAAAAAATACGACGGTGCCTATGTAAGGATGAAGCAGAAATCTGTCCAGAAGAGTGGTGATGTCCATAGATGTAATAGGTTTCCTCTTTATTACCTCGTTATAAAGACCATGCGCAAAAGCAAACCTGTTTTCTCTTATCACATGGTAAGCTGGCTTTCCGTAGAGTCTCTCTATATGCTGGAAATACTCTCTATGAGTAAGAAGTTTCTTTATAAGATAATGCTTGGATTCATCTACTGATTCTCTGATGGATGCTAAGAGCCTTTCTAAGTCTTCCGAATACTTTACCTCCTTAGGTCTAATACCCTTTTCGTAAGTTTCCACTACTACTCTAGGCAAGTCTTTAACTCCTGCACCTGTCCTTCCGTTGGTTTTTACCACCTTAATACCTAAAAGTTCCTCAAGTCTTTCTGTGTCTATGTCTATACCCAGCTTTTGTGCCTCGTCTATCATGTTAAGGACTAAAACCATGGGAATACCAAGTTCAAGAAGCTCAACGGTAAGAAGAAGGTCCCTCTCCATGTTTGGAGTTTCTACTACATTTAGAATAACATCTGGGGTCTCTTCCGTAAGAAATCTATGAGCTATAAACTCATCCTCAGAAACGGGTTCTAAGGTGTATATACCCGGCAGGTCAATGAGGTTAATGGTATACCCTTCGTAAAACAAGCTGCCTTCCTTCTTTTCAACGGTGACACCCGGCCAGTTTCCTACCTTAAGGGTTGTACCAGCCAGGTGATTGAGTAAGCTTGTCTTACCTACATTGGGATTGCCCGCAAGAGCAACCCTGATGGTCTTTTTCTTCATTCTACAGATATGTTCTTTGCAATGTCTTTGCTTATTACGATTCTTGAATTATTTAGTTTTACTAATATGGTTCTGCCAAGTTTCTGAAGCACTTCAACGCTTTTGCCCCGTCTTAGTCCCATAGCTTCTACTCTTCTGATCACTTCGTCCTTTCCTGCAAGATCGCGTATCATCACCTTAGTGCCCACCTTCACATCTTCCAAGTTCATTTCTCACCTCCTGAAAGTTTATGGAATTAATATACAGTCTCAAAATCTTTTTGTCAAGGGGAAAACTCTTGAGAAAAGGTATACAGTATAAAAATTCACAAAAGATGAAAAAACTTTACCATCTCGTAGTCCATCGCTTTGCGTACCTTAACTTCTTTTGATTTGATTATATATTACTT
>JAPYWJ010000035.1 GCA_028276405.1 Hydrogenobacter sp. | reverse complement strand
CATGCCCTGGGCTAAGGAAGAGGACTTTTTAGAACTTAAAAAGAGGTTTCCCGACCTGCAGGTAGAAGTGAAACCTACTATAACTAACCTTCATATAAGTAAAGACAACCTAATAGAACTGCTAAAGAACCTTAAAGAGCTGGGTTTTAAGCTTTTTGTGGATCACTCTGTTATAGACTTTCCCGATAAAAAACCCAGGTTTCAAGCCTTTTACATACTCTACCATGTGGATGAGAGAAAAAGAGTGGTGGTAAAAACTTGGACAGATGGGACCCTTCCCAGCATAGAAAAACTTTGGTTCGCAGGTAAGTGGGCGGAAAGAGAATGTTATGATATGTTCGGTATACATTACGAAGGGCACGAAAACTTGGTGCGCGCCTTTATGTGGGAAACCTATCAGTATCACCCACTCAGGAAGGACTTTCCCTTGGAGGGTTATGCCAATGTGGACCTTCCTTCCCTTAATGAGGTGCTTTACGGCGATAAGCTTACTGGCACTATGAACTACAACAGGATGCACACTGCTGTGCCTACCCTTGAGGATCTTGAAATAACAGAAAAGAAAAGACTAAAAAAGAAAGCTCAGATAGTGCTAAACTGGGGACCTTTGCATCCGGGTACTCACGGTACCATGTGGTTTTTGTTTGACTTGGAGGGGGAAAGAGTAGTTCAGTGCGATGTGATCCTTGGACAGCTACACAGAGGTGTGGAAAAACTTGCAGAAAACCAGATGTATAACCAGTTTCTCGTCTATACGGACCGAATGGATTACATATCCGCTCTTTGCTCCAATCAGGCTTGGGTGGTGGCTGTAGAAAGGCTTTTGGGTATAGAGGACCTAGTGCCGGAGAAAGCAAAGTACATACGCACCATGATGTCAGAGCTTCAAAGGATAAACTCTCACCTTCTTTGGCTTGGCACTTATGCTTTAGACCTTGGAGCTTTGACCATATTTCTTTATGCCTTTAAAGAGAGGGAAAAACTAATGGACATTATAGAAGGTATTACGGGTGCAAGGCTCACAATAAGCTACCCAAGGGTGGGGGGTGTGAGGATGGACCTACCTGAAGGGGCTTTAGAAGTGATAAAAGCTTTCACAAAGAGATTTCCTAAGGAACTCAAAGACTGGGAGAACATACTTACCAGAAACAGAATATGGCTAAGGAGGAATGTGGATGTAGGTATAATTAGTAAAGAGGATGTGTACTTCTACGGTCTTACTGGTCCTGTGGCAAGAGGCTCGGGTGTAGCGTATGACATAAGAAAGCTTGAGCCCTACGATGCGTACCCTTATGTAGACTTTGATGTGCCGGTAGGTGAAAAGGGAGATGTGTATGACAGATATTTGGTGCGCCTTGAGGAGATGAGGCAGAGCGTAAGGATCGTAGAGCAGTGTGTTGCTGTTTTGGAAAAAATGCCTTCCTCTGCGCCCTACTTTGCAGAATCCCCAGACCCAAAGAAGATAAAACTTTCCATTGACGGAATAGGCCTAAAAGTGCCGGAAGGTGAGACCTACTCTTCAGGAGAAAACCCCAGAGGTGAACTTGGGTTTTTCATATACTCAACGGGTGGAGTAAAGCCCTACAGGGTCAAGATAAAGCCCGGAAGCATGTATAATCTTTGCATTTACCCCAAGCTCATGCAAGATAGAGTCATAGCGGACGCAGTTGCCATACTGGCAAGCTTAGACCCTGTCGTAGGAGAGATAGACAGATAATGTGGAGGTGAAAATGGAGAGCTTGCTTGCAGCTTTGATGGTGATAGGTATAAAAATACTGGTTATTCTTCTTATAGTTCTGGGTATAGGTGCTTATCTTACTTTGGTGGAAAGGAAGGTAGCTGCCCACATCCAAAGAAGACCAGGACCTATGGTGGTAGGTTGGCACGGTCTTTTACAACCCTTAGCGGACGGTCTCAAACTTTTGACCAAGGAGGACCTTTTCCCCAGGTATGGGAACAAGCTCCTTTACAACTTGGCTATAGTGATGGCTCTTGTTCCCGCATCTTTGGTTTTTGCTCTTGTGCCTTTTGGTCCAGAATTTGAAGTGCTTGGCATAAAGGTAAAACCCATATTGACGGATGTGAATGTAGGTCTTTTGCTCTTTTTTGCTCTTGGCTCTTTGGCTGTATACGCAATAGCCTTAGCAGGATGGGCATCCAACTCCAAGTATGCCCTTATAGGCTCTATGAGAAAGGCGGGTATAGTGATCTCTTACGAGGTTGTGATCACTTTTGCCCTCATGGGACCTATAATATTGGCTCAGACACTTTCCACTTACGGCATAGTTCAACAACAGATAGAACAGAAACTCTGGTATCTATGGCTACAACCTATAGCCTTTGTGGTTTATATGTTTGCCATGCTTGCAGAGACTGGCAGAGTTCCTTTTGATATACAAGAAGCAGAGGCAGAACTGGTCACTGGCTTTACCGTAGAGTACGGTGGTATGAAGTTTGGACTTTTCCCCCTTGTAGAATGGTATGTAGAGACGCTATCCCTATCAGCCATAGCGGTGGTGGTTTTTTTAGGTGGGTGGTCTCCCATAAACATACCCTTTGTAGGCTTTATAGACCCGCTCTTTTTCTTGGGTCCCTTGTCTCCCTTTGTGTGGTTTGTGCTCAAAGTATCTTTGCTCTTTCTGTTTGTGCTTTGGCTTCATTGGACACTTCCAAGATACAGAATAGACCAGATTACATCAACAGCTTGGAAAGTTATGCTACCATTGACTCTCGTAAATCTGGTCTTTACCGCAATTATTGCTCCTATAGTGTGGCGCTAAGATGAGGATAGTTATAGTAGGGAACGGACCAGCATCCGCAAGCGCTGTAGAAGCCTTCAGACAGGTGGACAAAGATTCTGATATCATTGTGCTCTCTGATGAGGAGTATCCCACATACGCTCCTAACTGTATGGAAAATGTAATAAGAGGAGATATATCCCAAGATGCGCTATTTTATAAAGGGGGATATGCCTTCTACGAGAAGCACAAAGTGGACTTTAGACCCAAAAAAGAAGCACTAAGCATAGACAACAAAAGAAAGGTGGTTATAGTAAAGGGAGGAGAAGAGATCCCTTACGATAAATGCCTTTTGGCGGCTGGGGCTAACAGCTTTGTGCCACCTATACCAGGGAAAGACCTTGGCGGAGTAACTACTGCAAAAAACTTAGATGACGCAAAGAGGATAAGGGAATGGATACTTTCTGGAAAGGTAAAGAGGGCAGTCATAGTAGGAGCTGGACCCATAGGAGTGGAGGATGCGGAAACCTTAAGGCATATGGGAATCAAGGTACATGTTGTGGAGTTTTTTGATAGAGTACTTCCCCGTATGTTAGATAAGGCTATGTCTGACAAATACATGAAAGCTTTGCAAGAGGAAGGAATAAACTTTTACCTGAACCATCAGGTGGTGGCTATTCACGGAGAAGACGGCTGGGTAGAAGCTGTGGAGATAAAACACTTGGGTTCTGACAAAAGCAGGTTTATAGAAACGGACATGGTGATCCTATCCACGGGAGTAAGGCCAAGAACCTACCTTTTACAGGATACGGACATAAAGCTCCACATAGATGAAAACAAAAACAGGGTTGTAGGTGGTGTGCTTGTAAACGAGTATCAGCAAACTTCAGACCCTGATGTGTACGCTGCAGGAGACATATGCTCTGGGATGGATGCGTGGGGTAATTATAGGTGGATAGCTCTTTTTCCTACCGCTCAGCAGGGGGGAGCAGTGGCAGGATACAACATGGCTGGGCTGAAAGTAGAAAATCCAGGGCTTGTGGATTATAACGCAGTCAAGACAAGGGGAGCAGTGGCAGGCAGTGGAGGAACTTTTGAGGACGCAGAAGATGCCTTCACCGCTGAGCATGAGAACTACTTTATAAAGGTTTTCCTCAAAGAAGGAAAGGTTTGTGGATACCAGTTTGTGGGCATCCCCAGAGAGCAAATACCAAATCCAAAAAATGCATTTCTGATGCACAGCCAAGACTTTATGATGAGGGTTTTAAAGGACAAAGGTTTAGGACTTGAGGCTTCTGGAGTTCTCTTTCATCACTTCATGAGGTTTAAAGACAGACCCATCTCACAGCATGCGGTAAAAGCAATAAAGATGGGTATGTTAAGAAGCCTTGCCAATCCCAAATACGAGATACCCCTTTTCCATGTTTAAAGTATTCTTCGGCGGTAGCTTTGACCCCGTACACATAGGCCATCTTATAGTAGCAAGGGATGTTCTTGAAAAGTTAAGAGCAGAAGGCATAGTGTTCCTGCCGGCTTTTCAATCACCACTCAAAGAACCGCATATAGCAACACCACAGGAGAGACTTGAAATGCTTTTTTTAGCAATAGAGCAAGAAAAGGGTTTTGAGGTTAGCAGTTTAGAAATAGAAAGACAGGGAGTATCTTACACAGTTGATACAGCACAGGAGCTTTTCTACACCATAGGTGAAAGACCTACTTTTTTAGTAGGAGCGGATAGCATAATGACCCTCCACATGTGGAAGGAACCCCATAAGCTTACCCAGATAGCTAAGTTTGTTATAGCGGACAGAAACCAAAAGGCAAAAGACATCGTAGATTACATAAAAGCTAACTTCCCTTGGCTAAAAGAGGGAGAGGACTTCTTTTTGCTCAGCACAAGAAACATAGATGTATCTTCTACGGAGATAAGAAAAAGGATAAGCGAAGGTAAAAGCATAAGGTGGCTCGTGCCAGAAAGTGTAGAGAGATACATAGTTCAGAAAAAAATCTATCTTAAAGCACCACAACAGGTTTAAACTCTGCAGGCTTTACACTGTAGCATTCCCTAAATACCGCATAAGGACATTTTTTTGAACAGTATTCATGATCCAGTTTATTGAAAAGTTCCACTATGGACTGACCCTTTGAATCAAAAATGAGTTCTATGTCTACATGCTTGTCAAAATTTATCCTCTCCAGTAGAGGATACACATCACACGCTATATTTGCCAACGCAGGCTCCACTTTGTGCTTTTTAAGCTCATCAAAGAGCCTCATGAGTGTGGATACACCCGTAGCGTCTATGTAGTTCACGGCTTCCATATCAAGCAGGAGAAACTTTAAAGGTTTTCCCTTAGTCCTTCTTTCTATAACTTTATTGAGTACATATTCATAAACATACTCTGCGTTAGCAAAGTATATGGGCATGTTGGGTCTTATATAAAGTATCTGAGGACACTCTGGGAGGTTCTCCCTCTCTGCATTTACAAAGGTTTGAGATTGGGGGTTTCTTGTGAGCACAACAAGCCTCGGGTACATGGTTTTGTATACGAAAGAGCCAAGGGCTATGAGTGTTCCTAAGGTGAGGGCAACCCACAGCTCCATGAAGAAAACGCTTATAAAGGTTACACCCGCAACCAAACCATCTACTCTGTTTATCTTATAAAGTTTTATTATCTCCTGGGGTCTTATAAGACTTATAACCGCAGATAGGACTATGGCGGAAAGGGTAGCCTTAGGAAGGTAGTAAAAAGCTGGGGCTAATAAGAAAAGAGTGATGCCTACCGTAGCACCGGTTATCATACTTGCCAAAGGTGTTTTTGCACTCAGCTGAAAGTTAAGAGCGGACCTTGAAAAGGAACCGCCTACAGGAAAACCCTTAAAAAGCCCTGACACTATGTTGGCTATACCTTGACCTATAAGCTCTTGGTTGGCATCCCACTTATCCCCTGATTGTACCGCAAGGCGCTTTGCTATGGCAACAGCTTCTATAAGACCAAAAGCTGCCACCACCATGGCACCACCCCAAAGAGACGCTATAGTGGAGTAGTCTGCGTTGGGTAAAGAAGGTGTAGGAATACCCTGGGGCACACTCCCTACTATGGCTACACCAAACCTTTCAAGATCATAAAAGTAAGAGAGAACAGAAGTAATGATTACAGCTAAAAGGGCACCAGGAATTAAAGGATGAACCTTTCTAGAGAACCATATGATGGCATAGGCTAATACGCCTACACCCACCGTATAAAGATTGGTTTTTCCTACCTTTGATAGGATGTCCACGATGACATTGTATATAAGGGTGCTCTGAGTTATTTTGAAACCAAGAATGTGTCCCGCTTGACTTAGAGCTATTACAAGGGCACCTGCACTTATAAAACCCGTTATTACGCTGGTGGATATTAGTTCCACCACAAAGCCCAGTTTAAAAAGTCCCACCGTAAGTCTTATAAATCCTACCATAAGAGCCAGGACGCCCATTAGATTTATCCATTTGTCTGAACCAGGTTCTGCCATACCGTAAAGCACAGAAGCAGAAAGGAGAGCGGTCATGGCAACAGGACCAGTTGCCAAAAACCTTGAACTTCCAAACATGGATGCCACAATGGTAGGTAAGAAAGAAGCATAAAGTCCGTATATGGGAGGCATACCGGCAAGAAGGGCATAAGCCATGGATTGAGGTACTAAAACTGCAGCTACGGTAAGACCGGCTATTACATCTCTTGTAAGCTTATCTCTGTTATAATCACTAAGCCATCTTGAAAAAGGAGCTAGGTCAAAGGATATGTTAACTCTCATTTGCTTTGTATAATTTTACCAAATTTTTCGTAAACGAGGGGGAGTATCAAAAGGGTAAGTGTGGTGGATGTAAATATACCACCTATGACCACTACCGCCAAAGGTTTTTGTATTTCAGAACCTATATCCCTCGCAAATAGCATGGGGACAAGTCCTAAAGATGATGCTGTAGCGGTTATGAGTATAGGTCTTAGCCTTCTGCTAGCAGCTTTTAGAACAGCTTCTTTCAGAGGGTAGCCATCTTCTAAAAGAGACCTTATGTAAGATACAAGTACCACACCGTTAAGGGTAGCTATACCGAAAACCGCTATGAAGCCTATAGCAGAGGGCACAGAAAGGTTGTATCCTGATATGTACAGAGCAAACACACCACCTATAGTTGCAAAGGGTACATTCAAAAGAACTATGAGGGCATCCCTCAAAGAGTTATAATTAAGGTAGAGAAGCACAAATATGAAAAGCACGGAAAGAGGAACAACTACCGAAAGCCTTTTCATTGCTCTTTCCTGATTTTCAAACTGCCCACCAAATTCTATAAAGTATCCACTGGGTAGCTTAATTTCCTTTGATATTCTCTCTTTTAGCTCTTTTACAAAACCGCCTAAATCCCTTCCAGAAAGGTTAGACTGTACCAAGGCAAACCTCATGCCGTTTTCTCTCCTTATCTTTTGATATCCTTGAGATACATACACATCCGCTACCTGTGATAGAGTTATTAGACTGCCGTCCTTCAAAAATAGAGGAAGACTTTTCAAAGTTTCCATATCTTTGTCTTTTAGGGATGCCACAATGGGAAAAAGGATGGTGTCTTGCTGTAGATAGCCTACCTCTTTTCCACCAAGAGCATAAGAGACCATGTTCATAATATCTGCTGTTGTTAGGTTGTACCTTTTTAGTTTTTCTAGTTTTGGAACTATGCGTAGTTGGAGCTTGCCTGCCTGAGCTTCTGTTTCTACATCTACACTCCCTTTTGTACTTTTCACGATCCGTTCTATTTGATAGGCTATTTCATTTATCTTCTCAATATCATCACCGAATATCTTTATAGCCACTGTGGATTTTACACCGGAAAGAAGCTCATCTATCCTCATCTGAATGGGTTGCGTGAAGCTAAAATTAACCCCTGGTATTTTTTCTAGTTTCTCCCTTAGCAAGTTTACAAACTCCTCTCTGGTTTTAAAGTTTTTCCATTCAGAGATGGGCTTTAGTATTATGAAGGTTTCTATGTAGCTTACATCTTCTGGTTCACCTACTTCTGCCCTACCTATGTTGGAGAAAGTCCTTACAACTTCTGGATACTCTAAGGCGGTACTTTCAACTAATTTTGCAACCCTCTTGGATTCTTCAAGGGAAACATTGGGGTTAAGAAAAGACTTCACTAACACAGCACCCTCTTCGAGTGATGGGGCAAATTCTGTACCTGTCCTTGAAAGCAAAAACAAAGCAAGGGAAAAGCTCAAGATGGTCATACCTATGAGTAGAAGCCTCACTTTTATAGCTTTTTCCAGAAGCTTTTCGTAGCCTTCCCTTATCTTCCTAAAGACCTGCGTTTCTTCCTTTCCCGGTTTGAGAAAGTAGTAAGAAAGAACTGGCATAAAAAGAAAGGCTACAAGTAAAGAGGACAGGAGGGCAAAGATTATGGTCATAGCTAAAGGCTTATAGTACTTTCCTTCTACGGACTCTAATGTGAATATGGGAAGGAAAACCACCACTATTATGCCTATGGCAAACATCACAGGACGTGCTACCTCTCTCACCGAATCCGCTATGACTGACAGTTTGTGTTTTCTCTTATTTTCAGATAGATGTCTGTATATGTTCTCTACCACAACCACAGTGGCATCTGCAAAAAGACCTACTCCTATGGCAAGACCACCAAGAGACATGAGATTACCAGAGATGTCTGCTTGCTTCATAAAGATGAAGGTATAAAGTATGGTAAGGGGCACAGAGAGCACTACAAGAAAGGCAGTTCTTATGTTCCAAAGGTACAAACTGATAGCCACAGAGACCAAAAGTATTCCTTCAAGGAGGGCTTTTTCTACAGTAGAGAGAGCCTTTTTTGTTAGGTATGCTTGGTCGTAAAGAACCTCAAGTTTTACACCATCGGGGAGTATCTTTTGCACTTCTTGTATTTTTTTTCTGAGTTTTTCTACCAGCTCCATGGTGTTGGTGTTTATGCGCTTTAGAACTATGTTTCCTTGCACTTCCTCACCGTTTAGGGTGAAAGCACCCCTCCTGTTGGGGACTTCTGAAGGTACAACGCTTGCTACTTGCTTGAGTAGTATGGAAACATTCTCCCCTTTCTTTATAGGTATGTTTTCTATGTCTTCTATACTTTTTACTCTACCCAGTCCCCTTACTACCACATCACCCTGAGGTGTAAGCAGAAAACCACCCCCTGCTATTTGGTTGTACTCCTCAAGGGAGCTTATAAGGTCCTGCCATGTAATGCCGTAAAGAACCATAAGGTCTGGATTTACTTTTATTAAGTAAGCCTTCTCCGGTCCCCACTGGGATACCTCTTCCACTCCATCAACGGACTTTATAAAAGGTTTTACCTTCCACATGTGTATGGTCTTTAGATCCTCAAGGGAGTAGTTTCCTTTGGTATCCACAAGGGCATAAAAGAGAACATTTCCAAGTCCAGAAGTGTTGGGACCCATACGCGGTACATAACCCTGTGGTATCTGTGCCTGAACCTCTGGCAACCTTTGAGCCACTAAATTCCTTGCAAAGTATACATCTGTGCCATCCTTAAAAAATGCGGTAACATAAGAAAGTCCGGGAAGACTAACAGACCTTACACTGCTTACACCTTTTATACCTGCCAGTGCGGACTCTATAGGGCGCGTTACCAAAACTTCCGTCTCTTCTGCAGAAAGACCTGGTGTTTCTGTGTATATGACAACTTGTACGGGTGTTGGGTCTGGGAAGGTGTCTATGGGAAGCTTTAAGAAACTCCACACGCCTACACCTAGGCTCACAAAGAGTAAAAGCAATACTAAGAGTCTGTAGTGTAAAAGCCTACTCATTTTCTGCCTGCGATTTTAAGAATATAAGACCACTTGTAGCTATCTTCTCACCGTCTTTTAAGCCTTCTACCAATACATTATTACCGTCTTGCATAAGCTTTCTGATAGTCCTTATCTCAAAGCCTCCATCAATCCTCACAAAAACCACATCTTTGTCCTTTACTCTTTGAACCGCCTGCAGGGGAATCCACACTCCCCAAGTGCTACCCGTCTGGATGACCGTTTCCGTCATAAGGCCGGGCTTAAAAAGGTCCTTCACATTGTTAACCAACAACCTTATAAGCACCCTCTTTGTGTTTTGATCCACTTCGTGAGACACATAATCTACAGTACCTTCTGCTTTGTAGTTTTGCCAAATTGTATAACCCCTCATACCCTTTCTTACCTTTAGGGCATCTTCCGGTAGAGCATAGGCGTATACCCACAGCTTTTCGTGAGAGTGAATTTTGAACATCTCCTTTGAGGGGTCTACTCCGCTTCCCAAAAAAACCTTCTGTTCTACCACATAACCACTTATGGGCGACTTTATGAGAAGGGCATCACCAACCACATCACCAAAAGATCTAAGAGAAGTCAAAAGTGCTTGGTATTCACCTTTTGCTCTCTCATACTCTATCTTTGCAGAGTAGTATCTGGCGTAAGGGATCACCTCTTCTTTGTATAGCATCTCCTCCCGGCTTAGTGTTTCTTTTGCTGTTTTTAGTTTGACCTCTGACATTCTTATCTGTGCTTGCAGGTCTGCTATGTGGGGTGAGTAAACCAGAGCCAAAGGTGAGCCTTTTTTTACCTTGTCTCCTTCTTTCACAAAGAGCTTTTTTACAATACCGCTCACGGGAGGAAAAACTTGAGCTACCAAGTTAGAATACTCTCCCACTACGGAAGGAAGTCTCAGCTGCTGTTTTACTTGTGTGGCTCTTACCGTGTAGAGTTTTATACCAAGCTTTTGCTCCACTTCTTTGTTTAACTTTACCGTCTGGGAAAACACCAAAAAAGGAAGTATGAGAAGCCACAGTGCTTTCATAGTTGCCCTCCGAGAGAGATATACCCAGCGTATTCTTGATGGGCTTGCATAAGGAGGTCTGCTCTGTATTTCACAAGCTGTATGTATCTTCTTTTTGTGTCGTAAAGTTCAAGGGCGCTGATGGTTTTTAGTCTATAACTTTTTAGTGCAAGGCTAAGCTCTTCTTTAGCTTGAGCCAACATAAAGCCATCTATGTCTTGAACCTGTTTTATTAGTGTTTGATACCTACTGAAAAGCTGTTCATATTGGTTTTTTGCCTTCATAAGCTCAAGCTGTCTGAGGTTTTCCAAACTGCTTGCCTTTGCAGAAAGTTGTATTATCTCCCCTTCCCTCCTGTAAAAAACGGGTAAGGTTGCGGAAAAACCTAATCTTATACCGTATTGGTTTTGAGACACCTTTTCACTTAGGACCTCTACGCTGAGCTGTGGTTTAGCTAAGGTTTTCTCTACTTGAACACTTGCCTCTGTGCTTTTTATCATATACGAATACTGCTTGACCTGTGGTATCTCCTCAAAGTTTATTTCCTTCATCTGCTTTAGTTCATCAAGCTTTCCTTCTACATCTTCCACATTACTTCCCGTAAGAAGTGATAAGCGTCCAAGAGCCATCTTTAGATCGCTTTCTGCCAGATGAAGCTCGTTTTCCGCAAGTTTAAGCTCCCTTTCAGCCCTAAAAAGCTCAAGCTTGGTGGTCTCTCCAAGGTCAAAGAGTTTTCTTACAAACTGGTATATCTCTTGGCTTATACTGTAGTTCTCTTTTGCTATGTTTAAAAGCTCTTTTCTGTAAAGAGCAGAGTAAAAGGCTAAGTAAACTTCACTTTTGAGTGCGTTCCTTTCCTGAGCTATCCTTTGGTCAAAGGCAGAAAGTTCGTAGCCTACCACCTCTTTTGTTTGGGTAGCCAAAGGGTACAAAAGTAAAGGCTGTAAGTAAGATAGTCTGTAAAGGGGGTTGGAACTTATGCCTTCTTTTGATGTTCCCAAGTTTCCAATTTCTACGCCAAGGGTAGGATTAAGATAGCTTTTATACAGAAGAACTTTACCCTCTATACCTTTCTTTTCTTCCTCAAGAGCTTTTAGTGATGGGTGGTAGGAAAGAGCTTTCTCTACAGCAGTCTTTAGGTCTATACAGTAGGAGATTCCTACAAGCAAAAGTACAAGGAAGATCATATTTTTCCTCTTAAAAGATAATCGTAAACTATACTGCCTCCCCACCTGCCTTGTAAAAACAGAAGCAGAACTCCCATGGTAAGCAATACAGTGTAAAGATCCCTCAATAACCTTGTCTCTTTCCTAGCCAAAAAGTATCTGACTAACCCAACCAGAAGGAAAAGCACGGAAAGGAACAAACCCAAAAATTGGTGAAAGCTAAAGATGGGGATTTGCAGTAATTTTTCTTCTATGGGTTCGTGAGCTATTATGCCAGAGATGGTTCCTAAAAAAACCGCAAGCATGCTAAAGTAAGTAAGTAGTGCATGCATGCTATCCAAGCTTTTTTTGCTTAACCTGTAGTAAAGGTCTACTATTAACATGAAGACTGGAAAGGCTATGGCAAAATGCACAAGAGGAGGGTGTATTTTTACCCAATCCATAAACTTTATTATAACCCATGTGCTGTGTTATACTGTTATATGCCCTTTGAGGCAAACAGAGGGTTCCACAGGGACCCTTGTGAGCTTGGCAACTGAATAGGGGTGGTGTCTACTTTTTGACGATCTCAATTTCTATAGAGGCAGAGCTTTGATTTTCAAGCTCTTTAGGAGGATAGTCTCACCGTAAAGCCGTAATTATGTAATGCCGTAATGCCGTAATTATGGTCAGTAATGGAAAGCATTGGGAGACAAGGGTTTAAATTTAACAATAACAGACTCAACTTTGCATGATCTGGGATTTCGGAAAATTAACTTCATTTGAGAAGGGTGCCCCATTGACAAAATTATTGATATTTCTTATTTTAATTAATGTGGTGATTTGAGGTTCCGAGCCCACCGTGTGGGATGGTGACGCAAAGAGGATAATCTTTACTGCACCTACAAAGTCCCGTTCCGAGCCCACCGTGTGGGATGGTGACCAGACTATAGAAAAAGAAGTTTATGTGCATTGTCCTGTTCCGAGCCCACCGTGTGGGATGGTGACAGAAGCGATGCAGAATATCTCTCTGAGAGCAGTGTTGTTCCGAGCCCACCGTGTGGGATGGTGACGTTGGAAATTCGGGTAGATGGTCTTACGA
>JAPYWJ010000001.1 GCA_028276405.1 Hydrogenobacter sp. | reverse complement strand
TTTTGCCCTTGCAAGGGAGGACAACGCCCCTAATCCTGCGGATGCACGCATTAGTCCGCAGGAAGCCATCAACATCGCCAAGTCTAACATCCAAGGTAATGTGCTTGGCTACGAGTTGGAGGATGAGGACGGAAAACTCGTGTACGGGGTTAAGATTGCCAAGGATTCTTATATCTACGATGTAAAAGTGGATGCACAGAACGGTAAGGTGGTAAAGGTGGAAAAGGACGAAGAAGGCGAGGAAGACTGATTATTACCTTAGCGCCCCATGCGGGGCGCCCTTTAAAAGGAGGTTTTGAAATGGATAAGATACCTCAAATTACGCTGCTTTTTTGGCTTATGAAGATAGTAGCCACCACAATGGGCGAGATGTTGGGAGACTATCTTTCTATGTCTCTGAACCTTGGCTACAGGGTTAGTTTTGGCATAACTGCTAGCCTTTTCTTGCTTGCTATGTTTTTCTACTCTAAGGTGGTAAAGGGATATAACGCCCTACTTTTCTGGCTTCTCATCATCTTTACCACTACTGTTGGCACGGAAATATCCGACATGATAGACAGGACCTTCCACTTAGGATACCTAAAGGGAAGTCTGTTTCTTTTCTCGGGTCTCTTTATTGTGCTTAGTCTTTGGTATGCTAAGTACAGAAACCTACATATACATCCCATGAATGACCCTTTTAAAGAATACCTATTCTGGACAGCGGTTCTGTTTTCTAACTCCTTGGGCACAGCTTTTGGGGATTTCCTTACCGACAACATGGGGCTTCACTTTCTGAGCGCGTCCGTGCTAACACTTACCATAATAGGCATTACTGCACTTCTTCACTTTTTAATAAAGGGCTACGATGATTTTCTCTTCTGGATAGCCTTTATATTTACGAGGCCTTTCGGAGCTACTTTCGGAGACCTTCTTACCAAACCCAACGGAGGATTAGGTTTGGACAGACTTTCCGCATCTCTTACCGCTTTAGCAATATTTGTTCTTCTTCTTTCAATACAGCATATAATATTCTTACGGAGGAAAAATGAGACATCTGTTTAATACGGACCCGGAAGTTTATTCAGCCATAGTAAAAGAATACGAAAGGCAGTTCTATCATCTTGAGCTTATTGCTTCAGAAAACTTTACTTCTCTTGCGGTTATGGAAGCGCAAGGTTCTGTAATGACCAACAAATATGCAGAGGGGCTTCCTCACAGAAGGTATTACGGAGGTTGTGAGTTTGTAGATATAGTGGAAGACTTAGCCATAGAACGAGCAAAGGCTCTCTTTGGTGCAGAGCATGCCAATGTACAACCTCACTCAGGCAGTCAGGCAAATATGGCAGTTTATATGGCAGTGTTAAAGCCTGGGGATACTATAATGGGTATGGATTTAGCACACGGTGGGCACCTCACTCACGGTGCTAAGGTCAATTTCTCAGGGAAGATATACAACGCAGTTTATTACGGTGTACATCCAGAAACGGAAACCATAGACTATGACAACATGTACAAAATAGCAAAAGAGTATAAACCAAAGCTTATAGTAGGTGGTGCATCAGCTTATCCGAGAGTTATAGACTGGGAGAAGATGAGAGAAATAGCAGACAGCGTAGGTGCTTACCTTATGGTGGATATGGCACATTATGCAGGTCTTGTAGCGGGAGGGGTGTATCCTAATCCGGTACCTTTTGCTCACTTTATAACCTCTACCACTCACAAGACTTTGCGCGGACCAAGAAGCGGGTTTATCCTTTGTAAAAAGGAGTTCGCAAAAGATATAGACAAGTCTGTATTTCCGGGTATGCAGGGAGGACCTCTTATGCATGTCATAGCTGCAAAAGCTGTAGCCTTCAAAGAAGCCATGAGTGAAGACTTTAAAGAGTATGCAAAGCAAGTGATAGCTAATGCTAGAGCTATGGCTGAAGAGTTTATAAAAGAAGGTTTTAAGGTGGTCTCGGGAGGAACAGATAGCCATATAGTGCTTTTGGATCTAAGAAATACAGGGCTTACCGGTAAAGAAGTAGAAGACGCTCTTGGTAGAGCTAGCATAACCGTCAATAAAAACGCAGTTCCCTTTGATCCGTTGCCCCCAGTTAAGACCAGCGGTATAAGAATAGGCACCCCAGCGATGACAACAAGAGGTATGAAAGAAAATGAGATGAGAAGAATAGCCAAGCTTATATCTAAAGTCATAAAGAACATAACAGATGAGAAGGTGATTCATCAAGTAAGACGAGAAGTTATAGAGCTGTGCGAGGAGTTTCCTCTTTATCCAGAACTTAGAGAAAAAATATCCACGCTAAAACAGGTATAAAGATATAACTTTTAATAGAAAGGGGGAATTTATGGAGCTTGACCTTATAGAGTACGAGATAGAAGACAGTATCAAAAATAAGATCAGTAAAGTGCTTGAAAATCTTGTTTCTAAAACATCCGCCCACATAGTAGTTCTAAGCGATGATGCGGGTAGAATTGTAGACATAAAAGGTAAAGAAACTGCAGAAGATAGGTCGGAATTTATAGCAAGCCTCATGAGTGGTATATTTGGAGCTGCCTCAGAGATGTCCAAAATGCTGTCTGTAGAGGAACTTGACCTTCTACAGTTTGAAGGTAAAAAAGTTGATGTGATAATAAAAGCCATAAAACCCAGGTTCCTCATAGGCATATTAGTGGATAAAGGTGTTGCATTAGGAAGCGTTAGGCTATTTTTGAGAGAAGCTTCGCAGGAGCTTGAGGAGATCTTTTCTAACATAAAACTTGTACCTGCAAAAAAGATAAAGGTGGATGTGAAGACTCTTGAGGAGAAATTAAGCAGGATCATAGGGGCATGAAGCTAAAGCTAGTTTATTTTGGTTCAAGCTTGGCTGGTAAAAGCACAAATGTTAAAAAGCTATACGAAATTCTTAAAGAAAAGAACATAGCTAAAGGAGATTTTGTGAATATGGAAACTGATGAGCAAAGGACACTTTTTGTGGAGATGTTTGTAAGCAGTATAGACATAGATGGAGTAAATGTGGATGTGAAGATCTTGACTACACCAGGGCAGTTTAGGCTCCACCCACTCAGAAAGGTCATCATGAAGGAGGTTGATGGACTGGTTTTTGTAGTAGACAGCAGTATAGAAAGAAAACAGGTAAACTTTTTAGTACTAAGGGAGACAGCGGCTGTATTGAAAGAGCAGGGAGAAGACCTCATGAGATTTCCAGTGGTAGTTCAATACAACAAAAGAGACCTTCCAGATGCCATGCCAGTAGAAGAGATGCAGGTGATCTATAACCCATGGGATACGGACTTTGTGGAAGCGGTAGCCATAGAAGGAAAAGGTGTGTTAGAGACTTTTGTGAAAGCTCTCAAGAACATACTGATAGCCAAGACATGGAAAGAATAGCTCTTTATAAGGATCTTAGCTTAGATACTGTGGACCTTAGAAACCTCATACAGGAAATTGCGGATAAAAAGTTATCGGGATATTTCCAAATATCTTATTGGAATTCAGACGATTATCTACTTTATACAGAAGGAGATTTTTTCTGGGGTGTAAGCGTAGATAGAGATGGAACAAGAAGGGAGATAACAGCACAAAACTACAAACCCAAGAGCACAGAAGGTAGCATATCTTTCTACCAAGTGCCTGTGGTTAATTTGCTCATATTCAGACACCAGTATAACACGCCACCAAATCCCTACAACTTTGCAGGTTATGGACAAGAGTTTCTTGCGTGTATTAAACTTTCGCACATTGATATCTATAGACTCATGGAACAGATAAAGAGGGCTCATATAGACGGATACCTTGTCATGTGTAGTAAAGAAAGATTTATTCTTACGCTTATGTTCCAAAAAGGTCTTCCCGTATGTTCTTACTACCAAAACCTTTATACCTTAAAAAGCGCCCAGAAGATAAGGCTACAAAAGGATGATACTTATGTGGCGGTTTACGCAACAGAACCCGAACTGCCTATCATCATGTCTTCTATGGATACCCTCAGAAAGGAAAAAGAAGGAACTGTCAACAGTGAAGAAGAGCTCACCCTCCTTAAGAAGGAAATAAGCGGTAGAAAACTCAGCGCACTTTTTGACTTGATTCTTAACGGAGGTAAAAGGCTATACGAATTCTTCTATCGTGGTGTTTCCATCTTAAAACTTCTGCATCACATGGAAAAGATAGAGACAGCAAACCCAAGTATAACCCTTGGTGTTAAAAACCACTTTTCCCTTTACAGCTTAGAAGTAAAAGAATCCTTACAGCCTATACATGTAGAGTTTTACGAAGATACCGGCTACGAATATGTCAAAGAGGAAAAAGTAAACGCGGTAAAGCTGTACTTTATAGAAGAGATAGGACCCATAGGATCACTACTTTGGAATAAAATACTAAAGGATAGGGGTTATAGGGAAAAGAGCATGCGGGAGGAAGATCTAAAAAGTCTTATAGATGTGCTGTATAAAGAGATTCCGGATAGTAGACACGCAAATAGGTTTTTAGAAAAAGTAAGGAGGGTTGTAGAATGAAACTGCCTTTGCCAAAAAGCATAAGGTGGAAAGTGGGTATTCCCATATTAGTTATAGGCATTGCCTTAGGTGTAGCGGTAGGGTTTTACTCTTACCAAAGCACTGTGGACCTAGCCAAAGATACTACAAAGGAGAAAATAAAAACCGCCCTGACTTTTACCAAAGCGTCAAGAGAGTATGTAAGAAGTACACTAAGGCCTAAAATTGATGAACTTCTGGCAAGCGGTTGTTCTAAAGAGGACTTCATACTTGAAGCTCAATCTTCAAGCTTTTTCACGGCATCCATCTTCAAAAAAGTGAGTGAAGAGATGCCTAACTTTGCGCTAAGACAGGTAGCTTTTAATCCTCTAAATCCTAAGGACGAACCCAACGAACTTGAAACCAAAATCATAATCTTTATGAGAAACACAGGAAATAAAGAGTATTCGGATATAACAAACTACAGAGGGGAGAGGTATTTTGTCTATGCGTCTGCAGTGGTGCCAGATGGTAGCTGTTTGAGGTGCCACGGTCAGATCCAGAACATGCCAAAAGTAATTCAGACTTTATACAAACCCCAGCGAGACCTCAATTGGGAGGTAGGTAAGGTTCAAGGGGCTGTCATGGTATTTGTACCTTTTGAATCAACTATATTGAAAGCTCAGTTAACAGGTCTATACAGGGGTATTTTCATCTTTGCTCTATTTTTAGCTTTGACACTCTTCATACTCTTTTCCCTCGAAAGATTGGTTTTTAAGCCTGTAGAAAAATTGGAAAGAAGGGCAGAAGAAATAGCCAAGGGTAATGTAGATGAGCCTATTGACATTAAGTCAGATGACGAGATAGGAAAGCTTGCAGAAGCTTTTGAAAGGATGAGGATAAGTATAAAGAAAGTTATGGATCTCCTTAAGTGATTTTTGTATAATCTTTTCCATGCAGGAAAAAGCTAAGATAGGAGTGCTTACCATATCAGATAGAGCAAGCAGGGGGGAGTACGAAGATATAAGTGGCAAGTATATCATAGATTACCTTAACGAGGTGTTAACCTCACCCTTTGAGGTGGTCTACAAGGTTGTTCCTGATGAGAGAGATATCATAGAAGGTGCCCTCATACATATGTCCGATGTAGAAAACTGCTGTCTTATACTCACTACTGGGGGTACAGGTCCGGCTCCTAGAGATGTAACACCAGAAGCAACGCAGTCAGTTTGTGAAAAGATCTTGCCTGGCTTTGGAGAGCTTATGAGAAGCGTGTCTTTGGCACAGGTGCCTACAGCCATACTTTCAAGACAGTTAGCGGGGATAAGGGGTAAAACTCTAATAGTAAACCTTCCGGGAAAGCCCCAATCCATTAAGGTTTGTTTGGACGCTGTTTTTCCTGCCATACCTTACTGCATAGACCTCATAGGGGGACCTTACATAACTACAGACGAAAAAAAGATCAGAGCCTTTAGACCTTCAAAGTGAAATAAATTAAATAAGTATGCACATAAAGGATTATTATCAGATATTAGGAGTAAGTAGAAACGCTACAATAGAAGAGATAAAAAGAGCCTACAGAAGGCTCGCCAGACAGTACCATCCAGATGTTAGCTCTGAAGAAAATGCTGAGGAGAGGTTCAAAGAGATAAACGAAGCCTATCATGTACTTTCTGATCACGAAAGGAGAAAGCAGTACGATAACATCCTAACAACGGGTGATGAGAAAAAATACAGGGACTTTATGGAGTACATACAGGAATTTTTGGAGAGCATATGGCAAGGTATGAGAAAGGCGCCAAAACCTAAAAAGGGTGCGGACATAAGGCTAAAACTTGAGCTTACCCTTGAAGAGGCGGCCTTTGGGTGTGAAAAAGACATAGAGTATGAAAGGTGGATAGACTGTCCCTCTTGTCAAGGCAAAGGCTACATGGGAAGTATGGAAAAAGTAGTGTGCCATGCCTGTGAAGGCACCGGCAGGAGGGTAAGCGGTATATTCAACTTTCCTAGGCCTTGTTCTGTATGTAAAGGTAGAGGGTTCATAGTAAAAAATCCGTGTCCTTCCTGTGCCGGAAGGGGAAGAGTAGCCAAACACAGCGTTATTAAGGTAAAGGTTCCTCAGGGCACAGATGACGGAGAGATACTGAAAGTGCCAGGCAAAGGACATATGGGTGAGAGAGGAGGAGAAGCAGGAGACTTGTATCTTAGGGTGAGCCTAAAACCTCACCCTGTTTTTAAAAAGGTAGGTAAGGACCTTCATACTGAGACCTTAATTTCTTTTCCTTTAGCAGTTTTGGGAGGGATTACTAAGATAAAAGCTCTTGACGGTACTTACCATGAGGTGTTTGTCCAACCCGGTACTGAGTGCGGTTCCACAAAGAGGTTTAAAGGTTTGGGTTTTCCCGGAGGAGACCTTGTGATCACCTTCAGGATAGAAGTTCCAAAAAATGTAAGTGCGAACATGAGGTCTATTCTTGAAAAGCTTGCCAAGGAAATGGGAGAAGAAGGAATAGACTACAAAGGTGGTATGGTAAACAAGATATTGGGTATACTCAGGCTTTAGATATTTTCTTTATTTCTAAGTAGTCTCCTACTTTCAGCTGATTCCAAAGGAGGTTTAAAAGCTCTATAAAAAGATACGCAGTAGTTTCCGCATCGTCAAGGGCTCTGTGTAGTCTTCTATACTTTATGTTGAAGTAATCAGCAAGGTCTTTGAGAGAGTATTTTTTTATATAGGGAAGTATATTCCTCGCAAGGTTCAAGGTACATATATGGGGATGTTTGAACCTTTTTCCGTAAAGGGTTCTGTAAGCTTTATCTATAAAAGCTATGTCCTTTTCTATATTGTGACCTACTATAACACTGTCTTCTATAAACTTGAGAAATTTTGGCAATACCTCATAAATACTTGGCTTCCCCACTATCATAGCGTTTGTGATGCCTGTAAGTTTAACTATCCTTTCTGGTAGCAAATAGCCGGGATTCACTAAAGAGCTGAACTTTTCTGTTATAACACCACCTTCTACCCTGACGCAGGCTATTTCTATTATGTCGGCGTTTTCTTCGTCAAAACCGGTAGTTTCTATGTCAACGCTCACAAAGGTACTCTCAAGTAGAATCTCTTTCATATGTTATAATTTTAGCTTATCTTGAGATTATATAGTAGGTTTACTCTAAGTCCTAATAAAGTCCAAAAGTATCTGCCTATGGTCAAAAACTAACTCATCAAAGGGTATATCCTCAAGTTTTACAACATAAACTTTCTTAGCGTCATCCCTTGCATGAGGTTTACCCCACGCGTCAAGAAGGAAGACCAACGACACCACATGAAATCTTGGGTCTCGCTCGGGATGAGAATAAACTCCAAATAGTCTTTTTATGTTTGCATCCAGGCTGGTTTCTTCTTTTACCTCCCTGAGTATTGCTTGTTCCACAGTTTCCCCTATCTCTACGAATCCTCCTGGCAGAGCAAATCCGTAAGGTGGATAGAGTCTCTCTATGAGCACTATTCCTTTGAAAAGATCTCCTTCCCAAAGCCTTATTATGCCGTCCACAGCAAGGAAAGGTGTCTTGGGTTTTTCCATGAGTTAAAAGCTATACTCTATATACTTCTCTACCTGCATGGCAGCGACGCATCCCTCACCTACCGCAACAGCTACCTGACCTGTTGAGCCTTTTCTACAATCTCCTGCTGCAAATACTCCATCTATATTTGTTCTTAACTTTTCGTCAGTTATCACATACCCATTCTCATCAAGCTCAAGGGTGCCCCTCAGAAAGCCCGTATTGGGTTCCAAACCTATGAATATAAAAACGCCCTCTACCGCTAATTCAGACAGTTGGCCTGTTTTTGTGTTCTTTAGTATAAGTTTTTCAACAGCATGGTTCCCTTTTATTTCTTCTACCACGGTATCAGGAATAAACTTTATCTTAGGATGAGAAAAGACTTTTTCCTGAAGATGCTTCTGCGCCCTTAGTGTGTCCCTTCTGTGTATGAGATAAACTATGCTTCCAAACCTTGTGAGAAATAAAGCTTCCTGTGTTGCAGAATCACCCCCACCAACAACCGCTATGGGTGAGCCTTCAAAGAGAGCTCCATCACAAGTAGCACAGTAAGATACTCCTCTGTTTAAAAATTCACTCTCTCCTGGAACACCCAGTCTTCTTGGGTTAGAGCCTGATGCCACAATGACGGTTTTTGCTCTAATTAACTGACCGTTTCTCAGATGCAGAAAGAGCTCCTTACCTTCCTTCTCTAACTTTACAGCTTCACCTTTGACCACCTTTAGCCCAAATCTTTCTGCTTGCTCCTTAAACCTCAAAGATAGCTCTTTACCACTTATGCCCTCCGGAAAGCCCGGATAGTTTTCTACAAGGTCTGTTATGGCTATCTGTCCACCTATGGTTCCTTTTTCAAGCAGAAGGGTGTTTAGTTTTGCTCTTGCGCAGTAAAGACCAGCGGTAAGACCCGCTGGACCACCACCTATGATAATACAGTCGTAAAGAATGTCTTCAGATAGTTCCACCATCAGATGTGGCTAAGTATCATCTGTTTAAGAGCTTCCTTGGGTTGAACGCCTATCCTTGTATCTGCCACCTCGCCCTTAGAAAAAAGCATTATGGTAGGAATGGCTCTTATACCGTACTGCATAGCTATGTTTGGGTTTTCGTCGGTGTTTAGCTTACCAAACTTTACTTTGTCACCCAGCTCCATAGCAAGCTCTTCTATGATGGGTGCTATGATCCTACAAGGACCGCACCAAGGTGCCCAAAAGTCCACCACAACAGGCTTATCGGAGTTTATCACTTCAGTATGCCAGTTGCTCTCATTAAGCACTATCACAGCCATCTTAAACCTCCTTACTGAGAATTTTGTAGATCTCTAAAACTCTTTCATCTTTGATATAGTAGCACACTATGGAACCATCCCTCTTACAGCCCACTATACCCTTACTTCTCAAGACACTAAGGTGTTGAGATACATTAGGTTGTGAGGTGTTTAAAAGCTCACTTAGATTTTTTACACACTGTCTGCCTTCAATAAGTACCGAGATGATCCTGAGCCTTATGGGATGCGCCAGAGCTTTCAAAAATTCCGCCCAAGCTTCCAACTTATCTTCTGAAAGCACCTCTACCATTTTTTCCACCTCATATATTTATATTCTACCATAATACAATAAGAATATGCTGAGTGAGAGATCAAGCAAAGAAGGTAGCTATTTACTACCAAAAACTAATTTCTCACCCAGCGTGTATAAGATTATAATTATATTTATAAGGAGGTGAAAACATGCTTCTTAGCCTTGAGGTCAGAGCCCAGTTGAAAGATATACTTTCTAAGGAACTTAAAGAAAAGGTCAGAGTAAAATTATTCTCCCAGGCAATAGGTTGTGAGACTTGTTCTATTGCGGAGGACCTTTTGAAGGAGGTGTCTCAGGTAGAACCTGACAAAATAGAGCTTGAAATATACTCCCCTGTTATAGAAAAGGAAATAGCTCAGACTTATGGTGTAGAGCGCGTGCCCACCATAGTGATAGAGGGGGAAAAGGATTACGGTATAAGGTACATAGGACTACCCGCTGGTCTTGAGTTTAGTACTTTGGTGCAGGGTATTATTCAAGTGTCTAAAAGATGGCCAAAGCTTTCTGAGAAGACCATAGAGATGTTAAAGAGCATAGACTTACCTATGGAAATCATGGTTTTTGTGACTACTTCCTGTGGATACTGTCCCTCTGCTGCAGTTATGGCTATGAACTTTGCCTTAGCTAACGAAAACATAAAAGCTCTGATAGTAGATGCCAGCGAGAATGTGGATCTTGCAGAAAGGTTTCAGGTGGTAGGTGTGCCCAAGATAGTTATAAACAGAGGTCTTGTAGAGTTTGTGGGTGCACAACCTGAACATGCCTTTTTGGGATATGTTATATCTGCATACGAAAAGCTCAAAAGGGAAAAAGATGAACAGGCTTGAATACTTTCTTGAACTATTCAGAAAGAATCCCAACAACCCTATGGTGCATTACTCCCTTGCGCTTGAATACTTCAAAGAAAAAGACTACATGAAATCTGCAGAGCACATGGAGACTTATCTTCAGATGCAAGAGGATGAGGGAGCAGGCTATAAACTGCTTGCCAAATGCTATGAAGAGCTGGGTCAATACGAAAAGGCTATGCAAACCCTTCAAGAGGGTATAGAGAAAGCTATAAAACACAATCATCCATCAATGGCAGAGGAGATGAGAGTGTGGTTAGAGGATTTAAAAAATCTCTACTCTTTCTGATCTTTTTACCGCTCACTTCTGTGGCAAATAAGTTAACAGCGTGTTATAAAGCCTACTTTATCTTTTTGCCTGTGGCAGAAACATGCATAACTTACGAAGATCTAGGCAAAGATCTTTATATTTCAAGCGTAGTAAGAACTGTAAATGTAGGCAAGCTTGTTAAGAGAGTTTACAACAGGGGACAGGCCCTTATAGAAAAGGAAGCACTAAAACCAATAAGTTTTAAATATTACCAAGAAGAGGGAGAATTCAAAAGATACCAAGAATACAGGTTTAGAGACGGAAAGATATACACAAAAGAGATAAAGTACAAAAAGCTCAGTGATCAAGTAGAAAAAAGTGAGGAGAAGGTTTATCAAGAAGCTGGGTATGTGGAACCTTACACGGCAAGTCTCTTACTTTACAGAGACTCAGCACTTAAAAATTACGGTAATATCCTTATGTTTTACGACGATAAGCGGTATGTACTTCCGTATTCCGTGTTAGGGAGAGAGAATATAGATACTGACCTGGGAACTTTCAATACAAGGACGGTTGAAGTGTATCCCAACATTGAGACAAAGGGACTTTTAAAACCAAGAGGTAAATGGTATCTTTGGGTTGATGAAGATAGTTATTTGCCTGTTAAAATGAGCCTAAGCTTTGTTATAGGTAGCGTTAATGCTATCATTACTAGTATGGACGGAGATAAGTCCCTTCTTAGAAGTGTGCTAAGAAAAATCCAATAAGGGCTTGCGGTATAATGTTAAGTCTATGCTCAAAAAGGTTCTGATAGCTAATAGAGGAGAGATAGCGGTAAGGGTCATAAGGACATGCAAAGAGCTTGGCTTAAAGACGGTTGCGGTCTACTCAGAAGCGGACAGAGAATCCATGCATGTAAAACTAGCAGACCAAAGCATATGTATAGGACCTGCGGAAGCAAGTAAGAGCTATTTGGACATTCCGCGTATCATGTCAGCCATAGAAGTGTCTGGTGCGGATGGGGTGCATCCTGGATACGGTTTCTTGGCAGAGAATCCTAAGTTTGCAGAGATAGTAAAGGCGAGTAAGAAAATATTCATAGGTCCATCCGCACAAACCCTTGAGCTTATAGGTGACAAAATAAGAGCCAAAGAGCTGGCAAGAAAGGTTGGCATACCACTATTGCCTGGAAGCGACCAGTGCGTTGATGCTAAGTCCGCAATAGAGGTAGCAAATAAGATAGGTTATCCTGTTGTGATCAAAGCTTCTGCAGGAGGTGGTGGCAGAGGTATAAGAGTGGTCAGGGATGAGAAAGAGCTAAGGGAAAAGCTACCCTTAGCCATTGAAGAGGCAAAGGTATCCTTCGGTGATGGAAGGGTTTACATAGAGAAGTATTTAATAAATCCAAAACACATAGAGGTACAGATTTTGGCAGATAAATATGGACATGTGGTAACACTTGGAGAAAGGGAGTGTTCTATACAAAGGAGAAACCAAAAGCTCATAGAAGAGGCACCCAGCGGTTCTATAAGTGATGAGCAACGCAAAGAGATAGAAGAAGCCAGTATTGAATTTTGCAAAGCTATAGATTATGAGGGTGCAGGGACCGTAGAGTTTCTTATGGATCAGGATGGGAAGTTCTACTTTATGGAGATGAACGGAAGGATACAGGTAGAGCACCCTGTGACAGAAATGATAACGGGCATAGACATAGTAAAGTGGCAGATAAAGATAGCCAGAGGCGAAAAGCTCAACATAAAAAACTTAGAGAGAAGAGGTTATGCCATAGAGTTTAGGATAAACGCAGAAGACCCACACACTTTTATGCCCTCACCCGGTAAGATAGAGGAGCTCTACATACCAGGCGGGTTTGGTGTGAGAGTAGATACACACATCTACTGCGGATACACTGTCCCACCCCATTACGATTCTTTGATTGCCAAACTCATAGTATGGGGAGAAGACAGGAAAAGCGCTATAAAGAGAGCAAAAAGAGCCTTAGAGGAGTTTTTCGTCTCGGGTAGAGGATTAAAAACTAACATAGAGTTTCACAGAAGGGTTGTATCCACCAGAGAGTTTGTAGAGGGTAGGCATCACATAAAGTTCATAGAGGAGATGATGGTGTGAGATTAGGCATCTTTGATTCGGGTGTAGGTGGTCTTACTGTCCTGAAAGTCATAAGGTCTACCTTTCCAGAAGTTGATCTGATATACCTGGGTGATACCGCAAGGGTACCTTACGGCGTAAAGTCTAAGGAAACTATAGTACGTTATAGTGTGGAGTGTGCACACTTTCTTGCGCGCTTTGAAATTGACCTTTTGGTAGTTGCATGCAATACCGCAAGCTCTTACGCTCTTGAGGTCCTTAAAGGGGAGCTGGGTATACCAGTCTTTGGAGTTATAAAACCCGGCGTAAGGAAAGCTCTGGAAGTTTCACAAAACAAAGTCATAGGCGTTATAGGTACAAGAAGTACCATAGAAAGTGGTGTTTATCAGGAAAGCCTCAAAAGCGCAGGAAGTGTAGTTTACGCAAAGGCTTGTCCTCTTTTCGTTCCTTTGGTAGAAGAAGGACTTATAGAAGGCGAGATAGTAGATAAAGTGATTGATCTTTATTTAAGAGAACTTAAATCTACTGATATAGATACTCTCATACTGGGTTGTACCCACTATCCGTTACTATCACCCGCTATAAAAAGATACATGGGAGAAGTGCATATAGTAGATTCTGCGAGTGCTCTTACCGAAGAGATAGCACCTTGGGTTAAAAATGAAGGGAATGCAAGCTTAAGCCTTTTCTTCACGGATCACTCTCCCAGCTTAAAAAACCTGATAGAGTTAATACTCGGTGAAAGACAAAAGCCTCAGCTCGCTCCCGTGCTTTGTAGCCTTTAATTCATCAAGGAATGCTTTTCTTACTTTTTCAAAAAAGTCTACTACCTTCTTATCCCTATAATCTGCATAAGTCCAATAGAGAGCTCTAAAGCCTCCATAGAGGAAAAGGTACTCTATTTCCGCGTAAACGCCCTTCCCTAAGTAAAGCCTTCCTCCGCGCTTTTTAGAAGATGTCAGGACAAGGTGGTTCTCGTCTACATAGCCTGGGTCTATATTAAGCTGTCTTTTACCGTGTGAGGAATAATCTTTTTCCTTTTTCATAGCCCATAGCTTAAAGCTCACAAGCTCTTCTTTTTTAATAAGACCCGTTAAAGACAGAAATACCTTCAGAAGGCTTCCTCCCATTTCCTTTGAGTAGTAATTTTGTATGGATGCAAAAGCAAAAGGTTCTGAGAGATGATCTACTGTTAAAGCCTTTAAAAACTCTTTCAATACATGTTCCTCTCTGTAGATTACTGACAGAATAGGTTTAGCAAGCTCCATGCTTTTAAAAGCCCAATTTATCCTTCACTATACAAACTATCTCCTTAAAAACTTCTTCCTCATTCCTATTGGCATCAACTATGCGTATGTCTCTTTCCTTTTCTGAGTGTGCAATAAGAATGTATGCGTCCCTTACCTTTTTTAAAAGTTCAGGGCTCTCAAACTTAGTTCTTTTTTGTTTTATTCTACTCAAGGCAGTTTCAAGGTTTACATTCAGTATGATAGTGAGGTCTGGCTTCCTGCCTCTTATGGCAATGTGGTTGAGTATACTAACTGTTCCCAGATTTACTTCTCTTGCATAGCCCTGATAAGCTGCGCTTGAGTCTATGAACCTGTCTATTATTACTACTTTGTTTGCAGACAGATCGGGAAGTATCTTTTCCCATACAAGGCTTGAACGAGCACTTTCAAAGAGAAGAAGCTCCGTAATGGGGTCTATGGAAAACTCCATGATCACTTCTCTTATCTTTTCTGCTAAAGGTGTGCCACCAGGATCTCTGTAGAGGGATACATTAAAGCCTTTCATTTTTAGGTATTGGTAAAGAAGTTCAGCTTGCGTAGTTTTCCCAGAGCCATCTATACCCTCAAAGGTGATAAGAAATCCTCTCATGCTCTGAAGGATTATAACTTATAAAGGTGTACTGCGCAGGCAAGACATGGGTCAAAGGAATGAATAGTTCTAAGCACCTCCAAAGGTTCATTAGGGTTTGCAAGCTCATGACCTACCAAAGACGCTTCGTAGGCTGATGGCTGTCCTTTTACATCTCTAGGTGAGGCGTTCCAAGTAGTGGGCACTACTGCTTGATAGTTGGCTATCTTACCGTCCTTTATGTGAACCCAATGAGAAAGCGAACCCCTTGGTGCTTCCATAAGTCCAAAGCCTTTTGCATCCTTTTCCCATGTAGATGGCTCCCATTTACTGCTATTAAATGTTTTTGTGTCTCCAGAATTTATATTTTCCAAAAGTTCGTTATACCACCTTTTCATAGCGTGGGCGTATATATATGTTTCCAAACCCCTTGCAAGGGTTCTCCCCATGGTTGAATACATAGCCTGGAAAGGAAGGTCAAGTTTTGCAAGGTATGAGTCTACGAGCTCCCGAGCACCAAGCATATCCCTTGCGTAAAGAGCTAAAATCCTTGCGAGAGGTCCAACCTCCACAGGAAGATCCATATACCTTGGTGCTTTAAGCCAGCTGTATTTACTTTCTACATTTAAATACTCGTAGGGAGGTTTTGGACCTGTGTAATTTAGAACCGTTTCGCCTTCAAAAGGATGAAGTCCTTTCTCGTCTCCAGAGGAATACTTGTAATAGCTATGCGTCACATACTCCTTTATCTTAGAATAATCTACATCTTCGTAATTCTTTAGATCCCTACCCTTTATAAGGGTGGGTGGTATGAAAAACCTACCTTCGCGGTGTGAGTCTCCTTCTGGCTCTCCAAGAACTAAAAAATTACCTAAACCTTCTCCCTTTTCAAACCAGTGTTTGTAAAAACTTGCAATGGCAATAAGGTCCGGAAGGTACACTTTTTCCACAAACTCTACCATTGAATCTATAAGGCTTTTTACCCTCCCGAGTTTATCCATGTTTATGGCTGTATCACTCTGGAGGTCTATGGGGCAAGCCATACCACCTACTACAAAGTTAGGGTGTGGATTCTTACCACCGAATATGGTATGCACCTGCACTATCTGAGTTTGCCAGTTGAGAGCATCCAAGTAGTGTGCCACTGCTATAAGATTTACTTCCGGTGGTAGTTTGTAATCAGGATGCTCCCAGTAGCCTCTATTAAATATACCAAGCTGTTTTCTTTCTATTTGCTGACGTATCCTGTCTTGCACTTCCTTAAAGTAAGAAGGTGAAGACTTTTCGTAACTTGAGAGTTTCTGTGATAGTTCAGAAGCTTTTACAGGGTCAGCCCTTAGGGCTTGCAACGGATTCACCCAATCAAGCGCATGAAGATGATAAAAATGTACTACATGATCATGGACAAAGAGCGTACCTATCATAAGCTTCCTTATTAAAGAGGCGTTTTTGGGTACTTCTATCTTTAAGGCATCTTCTACCGCTCTTATGGAAGCAAAGGCGTGCACGGTTGTGCAGACACCACATATCCTTTGAGCAAAAACCCATGCCTCTCTTGGGTCTCTTCCTTTTAAGATTATTTCTATGCCTCTTACCATAGTACCAGAAGAATAAGCGGACTTTATCCTGTTTCCTTCAAGCTCTGCTTCAATTCTCAAATGTCCTTCTATCCTCGTTATAGGGTCTATTACTAACCTTTTCATGCTTCTTCCTCCTCTATGGCTTCCGCAACAAGCTCTACTATGCTTACGAACTTGTAATCTCTATTTAATTCTTGACTGCTCTTATTTAGGGCAAGTATACAGTTAGCACAGTAGCAAACAACAGTTTTTGCACCAACTTTATCAAATAGGGTCATTTTGGAAATAAATCCCTTCTGTCTGTAATAGTCTGCGTCCTTTATTACAAGCACTCCGCCCCCACCTCCACAGCATATGTTGTGTTCTGGAATCACAACTGAATCTTTAAAGTTTTCCGCAAGCATGTTCAATACACTTCTTGGTTCTCTCAGAACGCCACCCCTTCTTCCTATTTGGCAGGAATCATGAAGCGTTGCTATTTCCTTCAAAACCTTCTTCTTTATACTGAGCCTACCTTCTTTTATCGCCCTGTCTATGAACTCTACTATATTTAACACTTCAAACTGCCATTCCTCTGGAAACACATTTGGTGCAACGAACCTCATAGACTGATAAGCATGCCCACACTCAGGAGCTATTATGTATTTCACCCCCAATTCCTTAGCACCATCAAGTATTCTCTTTAACATCTCTTTGGTAACTTCCTTGCTTTGTGCAAATAGACCAAAGTTTGTGGCTTCGTGAGCAATCGTAGAGAGGGTCCAGTTTACACCAGATTTGTTTAAAACCTTACCCGCAGCAGCTACAGAAGAAGGGAACTTCATCAGTTCAATGGATGAAGGAATATAGAGATATTCCGAAAGCTTTTTATCAATAGGCAAATCTACTTCATACTCTTCTGATATAAACTCTATTCTACTAAGGAAAGTAGGTATGTCTACTCCCAAAGGACTCCCCTTCTCTACAGAAAGGTTTGTAGCATCTGCAAGGTCTTTGGGAGTTAATCCTGCATAAGTCAATGCACCCCTTACTATGCTTACAAGCCTTGGTGTGTCTATACCCATAGGACATGCTTTTGTGCATCTATCACAGTTGGTGCATGTATAAAAGGCAAGTTTTATCTGCTCTCTTAGGTCTTCCGATGTGATCTTTACGCCAAACCCTAAAAGTTTTTTTACCCTTCCTAAAAGGGTATAGTTCTCCTTGTATATTTCTCTGAGAAGGTCAGCTTTGTAGGCTGGTGTAAGGAAAGGGTCTATACTTCCTGATACGTTCTGACCCATGTAGAAAAGGCAAGCCTCTGCACATATACCGCATCTCACACATGCTTCTAAGTAAGCGGCAACCTCAGCATTTATACTCTTCTTACAGAAATCATAAAACTTCTGTATTTCCTCTTGTCCTATGTCCTCCTTTGATTCCACAATCATGGTTATTCACCCCCTAAAAGGATACGCCTCTTTTTCCTGCATTCCAGCCCATAAAACCAACAGAAAGGAAGTAATAAACAAAGTGAGAAAGCCTGCTAAAGGGTATATATAAAATAAGAAGATCAGCTAAAAACATGTGCGTTGAAAGTATCCACACATAAAAGCCTCCACCCGCCCATTTAGTAGCCAAAATCCCCGTAAAGAGTATAGCTCCTATAAGAAAGTTAGCTAAATACTCATCTTTCCCTGTGAGCAGTTTAAGCACCGGGTTCAACGCACGATGAACGGTAAGTGCTATTAATGATCCAAGGGCTGAGTAAGCAAGGAGATCACTTACTATGTTTGGTACTCCAGGTATAGGCAGACCGGTTATTTCCTGCCACAAAAAGGCATGAGCAGGCACTAAGAAAGTAAGTCCTAAAAATCCTAAGTGAAAAAGAAAACCACCCATGAAGTTTATCGCTCTCCTTGAAAATATCTCGTTGAAAGTCCAACCCATTGTGGGTTTGATAACTATCTTTTTCAAAGCCATGTAGTATGGATTTCCTTTGGGTTTTGCGTAATCCTTAGGTAAACCTAAAAATACCACCCTGAAGAACCTGTAAGCTATTCCAATAAAGAATACAAAAAGGGCGAGCTTTAAAAAAGGTCCCCTCACAAAATCGTAAAAAGCTACGTCGCTCATCTTATTTACCCTCCCTCAGCTTTTTGTGAACTGCGCCGACTACAGCACCAGAAACAGCACCCAAAGCAACTCCAACGAGGGCTTTCTTCCAACTAAAGCCACCCTCTACCACTGACAGAGGAGAATATATAAATCCCCTATCCCAAAAGTCGGGTTCTGAACAGCCAAAACATGGATGTCCAGACCGTATAGGAAAACTCAATCCTCCATTCCATCCTACGGTGGCACAGGCATTTCTTGTTATAGGTCCCTTACATCCAAGTTTGTAAAGACAGTATCCTTTTTTTGCGTTTTCATCATCAAAAGAACTAGCAAATCTACCTGCATTGTAAAAGGGCCTTCTGTAGCATCTATCGTGAATAGTCTGTCCATAAAAGGCTTTAGGTCTGCCCATGCTATCAAGCTCTGGTGGTTTTCCAGTAATGACGTAACTGGCAATAACTGCAACAACTACATCACCTATCGGGGGACAACCGGGAATGTTCACCACTTTTTTATCTTCAAGGAGTTGACTTAAAGGAATTGCACCGGTGGGATTGGGTTCTGCATGAGGTATGCCTCCCCAGCTTGCACAACTTCCTATTGCTATTATTAGTCCAGCATTTTTAGCCGTTTCTTTAAGAAGTTCCACATTTGATTTACCGGATACTGTGCAATAAACTCCATTACTTTTAGGTGATAGGGAGCCCTCAACCACAAGTATATACTTACCCTTGTACTTTTCAATTGCCTCTCTTTTTGCCTCTTCTGCATAAAACCCTGAAGGAGACATAAGTGTTTCATGATACTCAAGAGAGATGTAATCTAAAAGCACATCCGAAGGTAAAATGCTTGTGCTTCTTATGAAGGATTCTGTACACCCTGCACAATCCTGAAATTCAAGCCATATAACAACAGGTTTAGGCTTTAACTCAAGTGCTTCAACAACACGAGGAAAAGCAGAGGGTGAAAGACCGAGAAATGTAGCAAGTAGAAGAGAGGATTTTAAAAAGTCCCTCCTTGTGTATCCTCGCTGTTTATATATGCTGTATAGGCTATCCATTATCGCCTCCTGAATGGTAGTTCATAAATATACTTCCATTTATGATTTGTGTCAATATAAAGCCCCCTAAAACCTTTCTAAAACTTCTTATATAAAACTTGACAAAGAATAACTAAAGTTGTATCTTAAAGGTAAAACCCTTTTGGAGGTAGAAAGATGGCTGAGAAGATACTGGGTATTGACTTGGGAACCACTAACTCGGTTGTGGCGGTTATGATGGGTGATGAGCCCGTAGTAATAGCCAATCAAGAAGGTTCAAGGCTCACACCTTCCATAGTTTCTTGGACTAAGGAAAAAGACATACTTGTAGGTGAACCTGCCAAGAGGCGTGCTATACTTGACCCAGAAAACACCATATATGAGTCCAAAAGATTTATAGGTAGAAAGTTTGAAGAAGTAAAGGAAGAAGCCAAAAGGGTATCCTACAAAGTGGTACCTGACGAAAAAGGAGATGCAAGCTTTGATGTTCCTAATGCGGGCAGGCTTGTAAGACCAGAGGAAGTGGGAGCGCATGTTCTTAAAAAGCTCAAAGAAGCTGCAGAAGCGTACTTGGGGGAAAAGATCACAAAGGCGGTTATCACTGTTCCCGCTTACTTTAACGAAAGGCAAAGACAAGCGACAAAGGATGCGGGGAAGATAGCAGGGCTTGAAGTACTAAGAATCCTAAACGAACCTACCGCTGCAGCTCTCGCTTATGGGCTTGATAAGAAAGAAAATGTCAAGATCCTCGTATATGACTTTGGTGGTGGCACCTTTGATGTGTCCATATTGGAAGGTGGGGAAGGTGTGATAGAGGTAAAGGCTACCGCTGGAGACACACACTTGGGTGGTGCCAACATAGACGAGCGCATAATGGAATGGCTCATAGAGGAGTTCAAGAAGGATACAGGTATAGACCTGCGCAAGGACAGAACAGCACTGCAGAGACTAAAAGAGGCATCAGAGCAAGCTAAAAAGGAACTGTCTTTTAAGTTAGAAACAGAAATAAACCTCCCCTTTATAACCATAGACCCCTCTAACAACCAACCTCTTCACCTTCAGAAAACCCTCACAAGGGCAAGACTTGAAGAGATGATAAGGGATCTGGTAAACAGAACCATAGACATAGTAAAAAGAGCTCTTGAAGATGCTAAGCTAAGACCCCAAGACATAGACGATGTGGTGCTGGTAGGTGGTTCTACTAGAATACCGTTAGTTCAGCAAAAGATAAAGGAATTTTTTGGAAAAGAACCTCATAAAGGCGTAAACCCTGACGAAGTAGTAGCAGTAGGTGCAGCCATACAAGCAGGAGTCCTTTCAGGAGAAGTAAAGGAAATTCTGCTTGTAGATGTAACACCTCTCTCTCTTGGGGTAGAAACTTACGGAGGTGTTATGACGGTGCTTATTCCCAGAAATACACCCATACCCTACAGAAAGTGTGAGACCTTTACCACCGCATCGGACTATCAGACAGAAGTAGAGATACATGTTCTTCAAGGTGAGAGACCTTTGGCAAAGGACAACAAGTCCTTGGGTAAGTTTTACCTTACGGGTATACCACCAGCTCCACGCGGAGTGCCCAAGATAGAAGTTTGCTTTGACATAGATGTAGATGGCATTCTACATGTGACCGCCAAAGATTTGGGAACAGGAAAAGAGCAATCCATAAGAGTGCAAGCATCCTCAGGTTTGACCCAAGAAGAGATAGAGAAAATGATAAAAGAAGCTCAACTCCACGAAGAAGAGGATAAAAAGAAGAAGGAGCTTGTAGAAGCCAAAAACCAGCTTGACCAGTATGTGTATAATCTTGAAAAGGTTCTAAGGGAAAACAGAGACAAGCTCTCTGCAGACCTTGTGTCTGAAGTAGAAAAGACCATAGAAGAAGCCAAAAGGGTAATGACCTCAGCTCAAGATGTTCAGGAAGTCAGAAGTGCTACAGAAAAAGTACTTAACGCTTCTGCCAAGATAGGAAATAAGATATACGAACAGGCAGGTCAAAAGAGTGGTGAAGAAGGTGGTGATGTGATAGAGGGTAAGCCTCTATAATATTTATCATGTACGACCCACAGAAGGTAGAGGAAAAGTGGCAAAAAGTTTGGGAAGAGATGAATCTTTTCAAAGCTAACGAGGGAGGGGAGAAGGCTTATGTTCTTGAAATGTTCCCTTATCCTTCTGGAAGGATACACATGGGACATGTACGAAACTACACCATAGGGGATGTTTTGGCGAGGTTTTTGAGGTTCAAAGGCTATAATGTACTTCATCCTATGGGGTGGGACGCTTTCGGATTACCTGCCGAAAACGCAGCAATAAAGCAAGGAGTACATCCCGCAGATTGGACCTATGAAAACATAAGCTATATGAAAAGACAACTAAAGAGGTTAGGTTTTTCTTACGATTGGGACAGAGAGATAGCTACCTGTGATCCCGAGTACTACCGCTGGAACCAGTGGTTATTCTTGAAGTTTTACGAAAAAGGTCTGGCATACAGAAAGCTCGCAGAGGTAAACTGGTGTCCTAACGACCAGACGGTGCTTGCCAACGAGCAGGTAGTGGACGGAAGGTGCTGGAGGTGTTCAACTCCCGTAGTAAGGAAAGAGGTTCCCTCTTGGTACCTGAAGATCACCGCTTACGCCGAGAGACTCCTTGAGGACCTCAAGCTTTTAGAAGGCAAATGGCCAGAAAGGGTCATATCTCAGCAGAGAAACTGGATAGGCAAGTCCGAAGGTGCCCTTATAAAGTTTTATGTGGATGACATTCCTATAGAAGTATTCACCACAAGACCCGATACCGTGTTTGGTGCAACCTTCTTGGTGCTTGCACCGGAACATCCTATTACTTTAGAGCTTGCCAAAAGAGGAGGGAAAGTGCAAGAAGTTATGAGCTTTGTTCGAAAGGTGAAATCTATTCCTGTCAAAGAAAGAGGAAAAGAGGAAGAAAAGGAAGGGGTGTTCTTGGGAGTGTATGCAACAAACCCTGCAAACGGAGAAAAACTGCTAGTATGGAGCGCAAATTATGTGCTTTATGAATATGGGACAGGTGCCATTATGGCAGTGCCTGCTCATGACCAAAGGGACTACGAATTCGCACTTAAATACCAATTGCCCATAAAGTATGTGGTAAGACCATCAGAGGGAGATCTACCAAAAGATAAAGCTTACGAAGAAGAAGGTGTTTTAATAGACTCGGGTGCGTTCAGTGGCATGTCTTCTCAAGAGGCAAAAAAGTCCATAACTTCATGGCTAAAAGAAAGGGGTCATGCAGACTTTAGGATAACCTACAGACTCAAAGATTGGAACATATCAAGACAGAGATACTGGGGCACACCCATACCCATAATTTACTGTGATAGGTGCGGTACTGTGCCGGTGCCAGAGGAAGACCTTCCCGTTCTACTGCCCAAAAATGTAAGCATCACCGGACATGGGAACCCCTTAGAGACCGTTGAGGACTTTGTAAATACCACATGTCCCAAATGCAAAGGTCCTGCAAAGCGAGAAACAGACACTATGGACACCTTCTTTGACTCCTCTTGGTATTTTCTCAGATACTGTGATCCCAAGAACGAGAAGGAGATTTTTCAAAAGGAAAAGGTAGCATTTTGGATGCCTGTTGACTTTTACATAGGAGGTATAGAGCATGCGGTTTTGCACCTTCTTTATGCGCGCTTTTTCCAGAAGTTTCTTTATGACCTTGGGTTGGTAAAAGACAAAGAGCCTTTTTTACGCCTCATCACACAAGGTATGGTTCTAAAAAAATGGGTGAGCATAGAATCTTACCTTTCTCATCTGGGTCTTACGCAAGAAGATGACTTAGAGGAACTTTTCAGAAGACTGTGGTGAATAAAGTAGTTCAAGTAGAAAACCTTTCTGTGGACATAAACAGTAGGCAAATTTTGAGCGACATAAATTTTGAGGTGTTTCAGGGTGAGATATTCACTATAGTGGGTGGAAGTGGTAGCGGTAAGACATCCATAACCAAGTGCATAGTAGGACTGTGGAAGCCTACAAAAGGGAAAGTTATAGTTTTTGGAAGAGATATAAACACACTGAGCATCAAAGAACTTGACAGTATAAGAAAGGATATAGGTTATGTATTCCAAGGTGCAGCACTGTTCGATAGTTTAAAGGTTTGGGAGAATGTGGGCTTTTACTACCTTGAGCGCACCAATATGAGTCATAAAGAAATAAAACAGTTAGCCCTTGAAAAGCTAAGGCTTGTAGGTTTAGATGAAAGTGTCCTTGATCTTTATCCTTCAGAGCTTTCTGGTGGAATGAGGAAGAGAGTAGGTATAGCAAGAGCCATAGCGACAGACCCCAAGCTGATCATTTACGACGAGCCTACCTCAGGCCTTGACCCCATCACAAGCAGAATGGTAGATGACCTTATCCTATCCTTGAGAGACAAGATGGGCACCACCTCTATAGTAGTGTCCCACGACCTTATATCAGCTTTTAACATATCCGACAGACTTATGGTACTAAAAGATGGCAAGGCGGTACAGATAGGTTCCCCACAGGAGATACTTTCTTCAGAAATACCTTTTGTAAGGGAGTTTCTCAGAAGCGGATTTACGCATTGAATAATTCGATACAACCATCTCTAAAATGTTGAAAAAATCAATAGATACAAACATAAGCTTACCCTATATTACCTTATATGGATAGAAGAGATTTTTTAAAACTCACACTCGTGGTGCTCATCTTACCAAAGTTGAGCAATTCAAAAGAAGTCAAAAGGACAAAGCTCTCATACACTGTAAAACTACCCTTTAAAGAGGGTGTAAGGCTCTGGGTTCCAGTTCCTGAAAACACGGACTACCAAAGGCTTTTAAGTGTTGAAGTTAGAACAAGTGCATCATACTATGATATTAAAAGGGATAAGGTTTACGGTGCACCTGTTCTTTACGCAGAGTTTAAAGAGGGTAGCGGAATTAAAGAGCTTGAGGTGATCTTTGATGTTGAATACCAAAGCAGAAGCACCAACCTTAAAAAACTTCCCAAAAGTAATCACACTTTACCAGAGGATGTAACTCTGTTTTTGAAACCTACGGAACATGTACCTACGGATGGCATAGTTAAAGAGTATGCCGATAGAATAATTTCTGGAAAGAAGGATGATCTTGAAAAGGTAAAGGCTATATATGACTGGGTAGTAGAGAACACTTTTAGAGATTCCAAAATTCTCGGGTGTGGTACGGGTGATGTAAAAAGTATGTTGGAAACGGGATATTTTGGTGGAAAGTGCACGGACATAAACTCCTTGTTCGTAGCTCTTTGCAGAGCAAGTGGTATACCGGCAAGGGAGGTTTTTGGAATAAGAGTAGCCCCTTCTTCCTTATCAAAAGGTATATCTTCTGTAAATAGGGATGCTACAAAGGCACAACACTGTAGAGCGGAATTTTATTTGGGACGGTGGGTACCAGTAGACCCAGCGGATGTTAGAAAGTTTATACTTGAGGAAAATCTTTCGCTAAGTGATCCAAAAGTCAAAAAGGTAAGAGAATTTCTCTTTGGTAATTGGGATGCTCACTGGATAGCCTGGGGCAGCGCAAGGGATTTTTCCTTAGAACCACCTCTTGCTAATGGTGAAAAAGTCAACGAGTTTATGTATCCTCTGGCAGAGGTGAACGGTAAGTTGATAGACAAGTACAAGCTCACCTTTGAGCTATCCAGATACACAATCATTGATTAGCTTATTAAGGAGTGCCAAAAAAGAAGCCCATCGTGAGAGCCAAGAAGGTCTTCACTTGCTCGCTCTGGATGTGGCATAAGGCCAAACACATTACCTTCTTTGTTGCACACCCCTGCTATGTTGTCTATAGAACCGTTGGGATTTGATGAGGGTGTAATACTGCCGTCCTTTTCACAGTATCTTAAAACGATCTGGTTTCTATCCTCCATCTGTTTAAGAAGGTCCTCAGGAACATAATACCTACCTTCGCCGTGCGCTATGGGTATGTTGAGAACCTCTCCTTTTTCTATCTTTCTTGTGAAGGGAATCTGACTGTTTTCCACCCTTAAGTAAACATCCTTACAAATAAATCTTAGGTTTTCGTTTTTGAGGAGAGCTCCTGGTAGTAGGTGAAGCTCTGTGAGTATCTGAAAGCCGTTGCATATGCCAAGCACGAGCCCACCTTTTTGAGCAAAGTCCTGCACAGCGTAAGCTAAAGGTGTTTTACTTGCAAGGGCACCAGCTCTCAGGTAATCTCCAAAGGAAAAACCACCGGGAAGCACTACGCAATCGTATCCTTCTAAGTTTTTCTGCGTGTAATGTACAAACTCCGCAGATTGACCGAGAATATCTTTTATCACATAATACACATCGTAATCACAGTTAGAACCCGGAAATACGCAAATGGCAAACTTCATTCTATTATGTACTCCTCAATGAGAGGGTTTACCAAAAACTTTTCTACAAGCTCTTTTATGTTGGTGCCATCTTCCACCTCAAGATCTACAACTTTTCCCACTTTTACATCTTGGACACCGTAGCCGTTTTCTAACAGCATCTCTTTTACTGCCCTACCCTCTGGATCCAAAAGCCCCTTTTTAGGAAGTATCAAAACTCTCACTTTCATGCAGTTAAGATTATAGCTCAATACCTTTTATGTGTTCAACCTCTTTGTCTCTTACTATCAGAGCGTCTATCCTTACATTCTCGTAAGGATTTTCTGCCAAAAACTCTTCAATGCATCTTAGTAATCTCTCCATCTTCTTTTTGTCTATGCGTTCTGCAGGATCTGTAAAGACTAATTTTACAGAGCCTTTTACCTCAACAAACACAATGGTATCCTCTTCCTGTGCTATAATGTCTATCTCTCCACCTTTGCAATAGAAGTTTCTACGAAGTATTTTGTAGCCTTTGGATTCTAAGTATGCACAAGCTATATCTTCAAACTTCTTTCCTTTCAAGCACTTCCTCTACATATTGGATGACTTCTTCAAAGGTTGGGCTTGCAGTTCCTAATTTGCTGACTACTATACCAGCACAGACATTGGCAAGCTCACAGGCAATATCCCAACCAAGACCAGAAAGAGCACAGGCTGTAAGCACTGCAACTACAGTATCCCCTGCACCAGTTACATCGTAAACCTGCTTTGCTCTTGCGGGATATAAATTAAACTCCTTGTCAAAAAGAGCTATACCCTTTGGACCTAAGGTTATGGTGAGGGTTTTCAGACCTAGTTCCTTTTTTAGCCCCCAACCAAGCTCTTCAAGGCTCTCTGCACGAAACATCTGTCTTGCTTCCCTTTCGTTAGGTGTCATAAGGTCTGCACCTCTGTAAAGGTGAGCGTTCTGTGGTCTTGGGTCTACAGAATAAAACTTTCCATTGGATTTAACTGCCATTAGAACTCTTTCACACACTACACCTTTTGCATAGTCTGAGAGGATGATCCCATCCACATCAAGCTCTATATTTTCTAAGAGTTTTTTTAACACTTTTCCTTCTGGTGGTTTTTTGTCTTCCCTGTCTATTCTGATGAGCTGTTGAGACATGGATATTACCCTTACCTTCTGTGTTGTAGGTCTGCTTGGGTCTTGAACTGTGAGATCCTGTACTTTACTTTCCCTCAAAAGCTCTTTTATTAAATTCATCCCAGAGTCTTCTCCTGTGATACCCACAAGGTAAGTTTCTACACCTAAAGCACTGAGATTGCTGGCAACATTTCCCGCACCTCCAAGTCTGAACTCTTCCCTTTGAACCTCAACTATAGGAACTGGTGCTTCTGGGGATATGCGTTCTACTTTTCCAAACACATATCTGTCAAGTATGACATCACCCACTACTAAGATTTTCAAGCTTTTGAACTTTTCAAAGGCAACAGCAACTATCTCTTTATCCAGTTTCATCAGATCACCACTGAGATGTGATTTTTGCTTTTTTGTTCAGATACTTGTCTACAGCAAGCGCCGCTTTGACCCCATCTGCTGCCGCAATAACCGCCTGCTTTATGTTGGTGCAAAGCACATCACCTGCAGCAAAGACACCCGGAACAGAGGTCATCATCTCTTCGTTAACCACTATACAGTGTTCATCCGTCATCTCCACTTGGTTCATGAGAAAGTCTACCGAAGGTTTATTCCCACCTAGGAATATAAACACTCCGTCCACCTGAAGGAGCTTTACCTCTTTGTTTTTTATGTCTTGAACCTTTATACCTTCTACCAAAGAACTGCCTACTATTTCTAATACCCTGTGGTGGAGAAGGATCTCTACATTTTTGTGAGCCTCTATCTCTTGGATCATTTCCTGTGGTGCCTTTATCCTGCTGGATGGCACAATTAGGTATATCTTGCTGGCAAAGCGCGCAATAAACTCTGTCTCCTCCAAGGCATAATCATCTTCTCCTACGACCGCAACAGGTCTTTTTTTGAAGAAGGCTGCATCACAAACACCGCAATAAGATACGCCCTTACCTAAAAACTCGTCTTCTCCTTTATACTTGTTAGTCCTTTCCATAGCACCAGAGGCTATTATGACTGCCCTTCCTTTAAATTCCCTACCATCTATGGTATAAACCTTTTTGACCTCACCAAGAAGGTCTGTGGCAATCACTTTGCCTCTTACAAACTCTGCACCAAAGGCTTTTGCATGTTCCCTTAAGAGCTTCAAAAGTTCGTAGCCTGATATGGGTCCTCTTATACCTGGGTAGTTTTCTATCTGCTGAGTCACACCAAGAGCACCATCCGCCTCTGCCCTATAGAGCACCAAAGTAGAAAGCCCAGCCCTTGCGGTGTATATGGCAGCAGAAGAGCCAGCTGGTCCTGCTCCAATTACTATCACATCGTAAACTTTATCAGTGGTAAAGTCCAATGTGAGCTCCATCTTCTACCTCCACAGAAAGTACTTTTAAATATATTCCTCATGTCTCAAAGCTTCATAAACCTTTCCTACCAGCTTCTCGGAAGGTTTTAGCGTTTTTTTCCCTTTTCTCCATTGAGCAGGGCAAGCCTCATCAGGATGACTCATAAGGTATATATTGGCTTCCATCTTTCTAATTAGTTCTTCCGTATTTCTTCCCACATTATAAAAGTTTATCTCAGAGCTTACCAAAATACCTTCTGGGTTTATTATAAAAGTCCCTCTCAAAGAAAGCCCTGTGTTCTCATCATAAACACCAAAGAGTTTGGAAACTTTGCCAGTGGGGTCTGCACCCATGGGGAACTTCACTTTTTCTAAAAGCTTCTCACTTTTGTGCCATGCCAGATGTACATACTTAGTATCTGTTGATACAGATATAACTTCGACACCCATCTTTTGAAGATCCTCATACCTGTCTGCCAAATCTGCAAGCTCCGTGGGACACACAAAGGTAAAGTCTGCCGGATAGAAGAAGATCACTACCCATCTGCGTTCTTTCAATAGGTCTTCCAAAGACACCTTACCAAAACTTCCGCTTTTTGGGTCGTAAACTTCTAGCTCAAAGTTGGGAACTCTCTGTCCTACCATCATGTTTTTCACCTCCTTAAGTTTTTAGTATTGAATATAATAACTAAATGAAAATTGTTTGCAATATGATAAAGATCACAGCAATAGGTCGCTAAAGACAAGGTAGGGTTTATAATGGTAGATTATGAAGATAGAAGACTTAAGAGGCGTTGCGTGGAGGTTTAACGAAAGGCTCAGATTTATAGTAAAAAGGGGAGAAGTCTTAGAAGAACAGTACGAACCTACTGTAAGGGAGATAATAAAGAGGGTTAAGCAGGAAGGAGATAAAGCTCTAATAGAATACACGGAGAAGTTTGATGGTATAAAACTTTCGGAAGATACTTTAGAGATACCTTATGAAGAGCTAGAAAACGCTTACAACGAGATAGAGGAAGATGTGCGTTCTGCTCTTGAGATAGCTCACGAGAGGATAAGGAGGTTTCACGAGCTACAAAAAGAGAGGTCCTTTTTTACAGAAGAGAGGGGTATCCTTCTTGGTATGAAGGTTATCCCCTTGGAAAGGGTAGGGGTTTATGTACCGGGTGGCAAAGCATCTTACCCTTCAACAGTTCTCATGAATGTAGTGCCGGCGGTAGTTGCAGGAGTTGAAGAAGTTATAATGGTCTCGCCTAAGCCCAACAGATACACCCTTGCGTCTGCCTTTATATCCGGTGTAAGCAGGGTTTACCAAATAGGTGGTGCTCAAGCTATTGCAAGCCTTGCCTATGGAACACAGACTATACCAAAAGTTGATAAGATAGTTGGTCCTGGCAACATATATGTATCCATCGCAAAAAAACTCCTATTTGGTGTAGTGGATGTAGATATGTTTGCAGGACCTTCTGAAATACTCGTCATATCAGATGGATCTTGCAAACCATCCTGGGTAGCTGTTGACCTTCTTTCTCAAGCGGAACACGATGAGCTTGCAGGAGCGTTTCTCATCACAACGGATGAAAAACACGCCATCAAAGTAAAAGAGGAACTTGAGAAACTCATAGAAGACTTCCCAAGAAAGGAAATAGCAAAAAGATCCATAGAGCGCTTTGGAACCATATTTATCGTGGAGGACCTTTACAAAGCGTGCGAAGTAGCTAATCACATATCGCCAGAACATCTTGAGATACTAACTGAGGACCCCTTTTCTATTCTTCCTTATATAAGGCATGCAGGAGCCATCTTCTTAGGAAGGTTCAGCACGGAAGCTTTGGGAGACTACATTCTTGGTCCAAACCATACCTTACCTACAGGTGGCACTGCTAAGTTCTTTTCTCCTTTGGGTGTTTATGATTTTGTCAAAAGAAGTTCTGTTTTGTATGTATCTAAGGAAGGCTTTGATAGACTAGCAGAACCTACCGAAAGCATAGCAAAAGCAGAAAGCCTCTTTGCCCACTACATGTCCGTAAGGATAAGGAGAGAAACATGAAAAGGGTACTTCTTTTATGCACACTGTGGTTGGCATATTCGTGCGCGCCTCTCGTCTGCCCAGGAGAAAAAGAAGTAAGGCAGTTATATTCGGAAGATGCTGCACCAAAAAGCTACAAGGCTTTTGTGTCCCTAAGATACAGCATACTAAAAGTACCCATCTATATTGAGAAAGCTCAAAACGAATATACCCTCAGAAGTCCACAGACAGGAACGGTGCTTTTTAAAGATACCAACCTTTGTGTGGGTGCCACATGTCTTGACCTTCCTTTAACTCCTGACGCTCTCATATTCGGCACAGTTTTGACAGGTGACGAAAAAGTGTCTTGTTCTTTGGGCTCTTTGGCTTTTGAGAGGGATGACGGTATGTACAAAAGAAAGTACATTTTTAGCAACGGACAGCTAAAAAGGGTAGAGCTCATTGATAAAAAGAGGGATAGACTCATAGTCCTCGAGTATCCCGAGAGAAACAAAGAAGGTTATTACAGAAATGTCAAGGTAAGCGTAGGAGATATCAGCTTTAACCTAAGTGTAGACCAAATAGATTTTGGGAGGTAAAAGATGGATAAAGTTTACAGCATAGAAGACAGCATAACAATGATAGTAGAGGGCTTTTTCAAGGATATAGACAAAAAAGAGCCCTTTAACACAGAACTCTCTCAGTATGTATTTATGCTCAAATCTAAATTGCTACAGATCTTAAGCCAGTTTAGTGGTGATTATGAGACGGGTAGCAAAAGTCTAAACAGTGCGGTTGAAGCCTTGGGAAGAGCTCTTGAGAACGCAATCAATGGCATAGACCTTCAGCAGGAAGAACAATTAGAAAGGGCTGTAAAAGCTTTAGAAGGTACAAGCCAACTCCTAAAGGAATTACTTTATGACGAAAGAGTAAAGGACAAAGAAACCCTCTCTCTTGTGACCAGTAAAATAGGAGATATGGTGGAAAAACTAGGTTATGAGGTAAGAAGACGCTCCAGCCTTATAAAACGCATCAAAAGGCTTTTTGGCATATGAAGGGTAAAGACTTTTTAGCTTTAACAGCAGGTTTTAACATTCTCGGTGGCATACTGGCAGGTCTTGCAGTAGGGTATGCCTTTGATAAATGGCTTATGGAGGGCGTTTTTAAAATCGAGAGTTTCCCCTTAGGTCTTCTTTTTTTCTTCTTTGTAGGCATCATCTCGGGTTTCTGGAACACCTACAAGGATCTAAAGAGACTTTCCTGAACTCTAATATTAAGAAAGTCAATAAAGTTTAGCAGATCACACTAAGAAATTTTGACACATACCCCTTGACAAAGGAAGGTAGTGTTAATATAATATTTTTAGAAAAAAACTAAGGAGGTAAGGACATGGCAAAGTTGAGACCACTGTACGATAAGATAGTTGTCAAAAGGATGGAAGAGCAAGAGCAGAAAACGCCTTCAGGCATCATCATACCAGATACTGCAAAAGAAAAACCTCAGATAGGAGAGGTTATTGCCGTAGGCGATGGTAAGCTTTTAAGCAACGGTCAGGTGGTCTCTCCAAAAGTAAAGAAGGGTGATAAGGTAATTTTCAACAAGTATGCTGGTACGGAAGTAGAACTTGATGGAGAAAAGTACCTAATAATGTCTGAAGATGAAATTCTTGCGATAATTGAGTAAAAAACTTTTAAAAGGAGGTGGAAAGATGGCAGCAAAGAAGGTTATTTATGGAGAAGAAGCAAGAGCAAGGCTCAAATCTGGCGTTGATAAGCTTGCCAACGCTGTTAAGGTCACCTTGGGTCCTAGGGGTAGAGAGGTGATTATAGAGAAAAAGTGGGGCACTCCCGTTGTCACCAAAGACGGCGTTACCGTAGCCAAAGAGATAGAACTCAAGGATCCCTATGAGAATATGGGTGCTCAGCTGGTAAAAGAGGTTGCTTCTAAGACCTCTGATGTGGCGGGTGATGGAACTACCACCGCAACTGTTCTTGCTCAAGCCATATTCAACGAAGGTCTCAGAGCTATAGCGTCAGGTGCAAATCCCATGGACCTCAAAAGAGGAATAGACAGGGCTGTTGAAGTGGTTGTAGATCAAATAAAGAAACTTTCCATCCCCGTATCTGGCAGGAAAGAAATAGAACAAGTGGCAACCATATCTGCTAATAATGATACAAACATAGGCAAAATCATAGCAGATGCCATGGAAGCTGTAGGAAAGGATGGAGTTATTACTGTTGAAGAGTCCAAGTCTGCAGAAACCACCCTCGAAACGGTTCAAGGCATGCAGTTTGATAGAGGATACCTCTCCCCTTACTTTGTAACAAACCCCGACAAGATGGAAGCTGTACTTGAAGACCCATTTATACTCATATACGAAAAGAAGATATCCAATGTAAAGGACTTACTTCCTATACTTGAGAATGTAGTAAGAGCAGGCAAACCTTTACTTGTCATAGCGGAAGATGTTGAAGCAGAAGCCCTGGCAACATTAGTTGTAAACCACATAAAAGGTGTTATAAGGGCTTGTGCGGTAAAGGCTCCTGGCTTTGGTCAAAGAAGGAAGGATTACCTGCAAGATATAGCCATTCTTACAGGTGGTACAGCTATAACTGAAGAGCTTGGCATAAAGCTAGAAAGCGTGACCCTTGACATGCTTGGAAGAGCGGATAAAGTGATAGTAGATAAAGACAACACCACCATAGTAGGCGGTAAAGGTTCTAAGGAAGCCATACAGGCAAGGATAGAACAGATCAAAAAACAAATACTTGAAACCACTTCAGATTATGACAGAGAGAAACTTCAAGAAAGACTTGCGAAGCTTTCCGGTGGAGTCGCTATAATAAGAGTAGGTGCCGCTACAGAGGCTGAGCTAAAAGAGAAAAAAGCAAGGGTTGAGGACGCGGTACACGCTACCAAGGCAGCAGTGGAGGAAGGTATAGTCCCCGGTGGTGGTGTAGCGCTAGTAAGGGCTTCCGAAGCCTTGGATGATCTTAAGGTAGATAATCCAGACCAACAGCTGGGTATAGACATTATAAAGAAAGCCTGCAGAACACCCGTTAGACAAATAGCTAGCAACGCAGGATTTGAAGGTTATGTGGTACTTGAGAAAGTTCTCCAGCTTGGAAAAGAAAAAGGTAAAAACTGGGGCTTTGATGCAGCATCTGGAGAATACAAAGATATGGTTGAAACTGGTATAATAGACCCCACAAAGGTAGTAAGAGTAGCTATACAAAACGCAGCATCTGTTGCAGGTACCATGTTAACCGCGGAAGCCTTGGTAGCGGAGATACCAGAAGAGAAGAAGGAAAAAACACCAGCACCTGAAATGCCAGAGCTTGATTGATTTCCCTGCCCCCTTCCCGGGGGCATTACAAACTCAAAAGAGCAAAGTAAACAGGAGCAGTAAAGAGTAAAGAGTCAAACCTGTCTGTAAAACCACCATGTTCTCCAAGAACTCCAGAAAAGTCCTTTATGCCCATCTGTCTCTTTACAAAGCTTTTGAAAAGATCACCAGTTACTGCGCATAGGATCAACAAAAAGCCATAAATCATGGGTATGTCTGAAATAAAATAGAAAAAGGTCATACCTCCAACAAGGCCACCCAAAAATCCCTCCCAAGTTTTCTTTGGCGAAAGCTTAGGAAAGAAAGCGTGTCTGCCAAAATTTTTCCCCGTATAGTAGGAAATCACATCCACAAACCACACTAACAACAAAAGTTTTAAAAGTTGGTAGTTGTCCATCATCTTGATACTATAAATGTAAGAAGGTAAGATACCTGCATACATTAGGACAAAAAAGCTCTTTAAAAAATCCTCTATATTCCAACTTCTGTAGCCTATCACCAAAGAGAAAAATGCAGAAAGAACTATACCAATGCTAGTATGTAGACAGGCAAATAAAAACACAAGTACTGCAAGTAATGGGCTAAATTCAACCATAAGAGCTTTTGATACTTCTCTTGCTATTGCAAAGGATAGGAAAGCTAGTGCAAGCAGAAAAATATAATATGGTGAAAAGACCGCTCCCAGAGAAACGAGACCTACGATAAGTCCTACAACTTCCCTACTCTTGTAGAACCGCTCCAAACTTCCTTACCCGCCTTGAGTAGTCTTCTAAGGCTTTTAAAAGCTCTGCTTTGTCAAAGTCAGGCCAGTAAGTTTCTGTAAAGTAAAGCTCCGTGTAAGCTAAGTTCCATAGAAGGAAGTTGGATATTCTCTTTTCTCCGCCCGTCCTTATAAGAAAGTCTGGGTCAGGTATATCACCCAGGTCAAGTAAATTTGAAAAAGTAATCTCATCAACACATTTAAACCCAACATTTATGGCTCTATTTACAGCCCTTAGAATGTCATCCCTACCTCCGTAATCAATAGCTATACATGTAGTTAGCTCACTACACTCTTTGCTGTCCTCTTCCAGCTCTTCCATAAGCTCTGTAAGTCTTTTAGGCAACCTATCTCTCCTTCCTATAAACTTAAGTCTAACACCTTTTTTTATAAGATGTCCTTTTCTCTTTTTAAAATAGGACTCAAAAAGTTCAAAAAGTGCCCTTATTTCTTCTTTAGGTCTTTTCCAGTTTTCCGTTGAGAAAGTAAATAAGGTTAAGTACTTTACACTAAATTGTAAACAAGCATCTACCAGCTCCTCGGCCCTTTTTACCCCCTCGTAATGCCCTCTTATCCTTGAAAACCCCCTCTCTTTTGCCCATCTTCCGTTCCCATCCATTATAACCGCAAGATGTAAAGGTACTTTCAGATATGTCATTTTCCAAGTTTTCTCTTAGCGATCTCTGCCTCTTCCGAAAGAGGATAGTCCTTTATTACATTCTCATAAAGCTCATCGGCCTTTTGCCGATCACCTCTAAGCTCGTAAAGTTTAGCAAGTTGAATGTAAGCAGATGGGGCTTTGTTACAGTCTGGCAATTCACCTCTTTTGCACTTTTCTATTAAGGTAAGCCAAACAGCTTGTGCTTTATCCATTTCTCCAAGGTCTCTAAAGATGGTTCCAAGCCAAAAGTAAGCGTTGTCCGTAAGGGGTGTTTTGGGATTTTTCCTTATGAATTCTATAAACTTTTCCTTTGCAAGGCTAAGCTGTTTTTGGTTATATAGGTTCATGGCTTCGTCATACTCCGCTTGGTAATTTTCTGCAGGCTTTTGCTGTGTCTGGAAAGTTCTTTTATTTTCTTCTGGAAGTCTCATAGAAACCGTGCCGTCTTTACCCGTTTTTAATCTTTCTACTTCAAGCCTAAGCTTTGTAAGACTCTCCGCAAGGTTATCTACCCTGGTTTCCGTTTTTATACTCTGCTCCTCAAGCCTTCTTTGTCTCTCCTCAAGCTTATTTAGTCGTTCATCCACCCTTGTAAACTTCTGGTCCAACTCTTCCTTTGTGATGGGACCGCAAGCAACAATTCCCAAAAGAAAAGCAAGAGTTATCCTTTTCATAAACTAAAATTATAACCTCTCTTTTCAAACTTTCACAGAACACAAACTCTGTATTTTATTTACTACATCCTTTATTACCCAATCTGGAGTGGAAGCTCCCGCAGTTATACCAACCTTTTTAACATCTATGAACCACTCATCTCTTATTTCGTCAGAGGTTTCTATATGATATGTGTTTGGATTTAGGCTTTTAGATATCTGGTATAATCTCCTTGTATTCCCGCTGTTTTTACCCCCTATTATGATCATCACATCAACCTGAGGCGCAAGCTCATAAACATCTTCTTGTCTTTCCGAAGTGGCGTTGCATATGGTGTTTATTATTTTTACTTCCTTTGCCCAAAGAGCTATCTCACCTACCACTTCCTTAAAAAACTGCTCGTCTTGGGTTGTTTGTGCTACTATACCCACCTTATCCTTACCCAAAAGGGAAAATAAGTCCTCTTTACTCTCAACGACAGTACCTTCTCCTCCTGCTTCCTGAAGGTAGCCTAAGGTACCTATTACCTCAGGATGATTTCTCTCTCCTACAAGAACTACAAAATATCCCTCCTTAGAGAGTTGAACAACAGCTTCATGTACAGCCTTTACATAGGGGCATGTAGCATCAACTATGTTCAGACCTATAGCTTTAAGCTGTCTTTCTTTGTAAGGTGGTATGCCGTGTGATCTTATGATGACCGTATCTCCTTCCTTTAAGTCCTCTTCCTGTTTTAGAAGTTCAACTCCTTCTTTTCTGAGTCTTTCCACCTCTTGCGGATTGTGTATGAGAGGTCCCATAGTGAAAACCCTTTTTCCCTCTTTGGCAAGCTGTGAGGCTTTTTCAGCTATGTTTATAGCTCTCTTTACTCCAAAACAAAATCCTGCATGTGGTGCTATCCGTATCTCAACCATGAATAAAAATATAGCCCATATTGTATAATAAGGGTATGCTAAAAGAAGGAGAAAAAGCACCAGATTTTTGTTTGGAAGGTATAGGTAAAGAAGGAAAGGAAGGTAAGTTCTGCCTTAGGGACTTTTTGGGAAAGCCTCTCGTTCTTTACTTTTACCCAAAGGATGACACGCCCGGCTGCACTCAAGAAGCGTGCGATTTTAGAGATAGCATGTCTGTTTTGAGTTCTATGGGTATAAAAGTTGTTGGTGTAAGCCCTGACAGTTTGCCTTCTCATAAAAAATTCAGAGAAAAATATGGACTTAACTTTACATTGCTCAGCGACCCAAACAAAGAGGTAGCAAAACTCTACTTTGCTTACGGTAAAAAGAAGATGTACGGAAGAGAAACGGAAGGCATCATAAGAAGCACCTTTTTGATAGATAAAGAAGGAAAGATAGTAAAAGCTTGGTACAATGTAAAAGCCAAAGGACATGTAGAAAATGTGCTAAAAGAGCTAAGGGAACTAAATTTATAAGAAAGGAGCGCTAAAAATGCAGGTAGCAGAACTTCTGGAGCATGTATCTGATAAGAGATTAAGAAATATAGGGGAAAAGGTAATAAAGGGGGAAAGGCTTTCCTTTGATGATGCTGTTTACATGTTTTACTCCAATGAACTTACCTTTATAGGAGCTCTTGCAGAGCATGTAAACAGAAAAAAGAACGGTATGTTTGCGTACTTTATAGTAAACAGGCAGATCAATCCTACTAACATATGTGTGTATCAGTGTAGTTTTTGTGCCTTTGGAGTTGTCAAATCTGACCCAAGAGCTTACGAGATGAGCCTTGACGAGATACTTAAAAAGGTGGAAGAAACTTACGCACAGGGAGGGAGAGAGATTCATATGGTAGGGGGAATACCGCATCACTGGAAAGTGGAAGATTACATAAAGCTTGTAAGGGAGATAAAGAAGGCTTTTCCTCAGATAACTGTAAAGGCATGGACAGCAGTAGAGATACATCACATGTCAAAAATATCGGGAAGGTCTTATGAGGACATACTTAAAGAACTTTTGGATGCAGGGCTTGAGGTGCTTCCGGGTGGAGGCGCAGAAATATTTTCCGACAGGGTCAGAAAAGTGATAGCACCTTATAAAGCCAGTGCAGAAGAGTATCTTGAAGTTCATAGAACAGCTCACAAACTTGGTATTCCCACAAATGCAACTATGCTTTACGGTCATGTAGAAACTTACGAAGAGAGAGTAGAGCATTTGCTCAAACTCAGAGAGCTTCAGGATGAAACGGGAGGTTTTCAAGTTTTCATACCTTTAGCTTACTGGCCAGAGAATACAAAGTTAGGTGGAAAAAGGACATCTTCTGTTGATGATCTAAAGACAATAGCCATATCAAGGCTCTTTCTTGACAACTTTGATCATATAAAGGCATACTGGATCACTTTAGGTGAAAAAATAGCACAGGTAGCTCTAAACTTTGGAGCTGATGACCTAGATGGTACCATAGAAGAGGAAAAGATCGTACATTCTGCAGGTAGCAAATCCCCCTACGGACAATCAAAGAAAAAACTCATAAAACTAATAAGAGATGCACAAAAGATACCCGTTGAGAGGGATACTTTTTACAAACCTATAAGCATATACAGTTAATGTGAACTACTCCACTTTACGGAAGATGGAGACTTCTTGCGGGTTTAGTTAAAAAACCTTTTCAACAAAAGCCTTGAATTTGGTCCTGAAGGTAGACCTGCTGAACCTTTCCGCGTTTTTTTGTATATCTTCTGAAGAAAACTTATCTGCTAACTTTTCAAATTTATTTATAGCTTGGACAAGAGCGTCTTTACTCTGATCCCAGAATAGTATGCCCGTCTTCCCATCTATGACTACTTCGCTCGCACCACCTTTTCCGTATGCTATGACTGGTACACCACAAGCTTGAGCCTCTACCATAGCTATACCAAAGTCTTCTTCCGCCATATAAACAAAGGCTTTTGCCTTTGAAAGATATACTTTTAACTGCTCTTTGCCTACATGCCCTAGAAACTCCACATTTTTTCCTGCAAGCTCTTTTAACCTTTTATAATCTGGACCATCTCCTACAACGATCAGCTTTCTATCCTTCAAAGATGAAAAGGCACTGATGATAATTTCTACCTTTTTGTAGGGCACTAGCCTCGAGACAGTTATGTAGTAATCTTCGCTTGCGCATCTTTTTGGCTCAAAGAAAAACTCCGTATCCACTGGAGGATAGATAACCTCCGCCTCTCTACCGTACAACTTTTTTATACGATTTGCAACAAAAAGAGAGTTTGCTATAAAGTGGTCCACCCTTTGGGTACTTACATAATCCCAAAGCCTTATGTAGTGTAAAAAAACTCTCGCTAAAAGTTTTCCCATACCCAAATGGAGCATGTACTGGTGATAAAGATCCCACGCATACCTCATAGGTGTATGGCAATAGCATATGTGAACCTGTCTTGAGTGCCTCAAGATCCCTTTAGCTACAGCGTGGGAAGAGGATATTATTAGATCATATTCAGAAAGATCAAACTGCTCCACAGCTAAAGGAAACAAAGGTAGATAATAACGATAGAACTTTTTTGAAAAAGGAAGCTTTTGAATAAAAGATGTATAAATTTCTGCAGATCCCAAAAAACTCTCAGAGAATTTAGAGCTATCATAAAGAAGCGTGTATATAGGTGATGGGAAAAGCCTGTATATCTCTTCAAGCACTAACTCAGCACCACCATAAGACACAAGCCAATCATGTACTATAGCAGTCTTCATGATAATATAATATCAAAAGAATTTCACACCCACATGGCACATGCTTGTAAATCAAAAACTAAAAGGTAATATGATTTTTATCATAAAAAATTATCTAGTGCCTGTGGTTCTAGAGGAATAAAACTCATATATGTTAATATAATATCATTCAATCAAATTCCTGTAAGATAACAATTTACAGAGAATTTCACACCCCTAAAAATTTACTCGTAAAATCAATAATTTATGAGCCAAGAATTCCACATGGAATTTCACATTCTCTTCACATCTTTTGTCCTTTATTACGGATGCGTGCATAAGTCATTGAAAATTCGTAATTTTTATTGGTGGATATTCACACAGACCAAAGGCTTGATACACAAGCATAATAAGAGATTTCCACATCTCTGCGCATAAGTTCCTGAAATTACGAAACATTTCTTAGTAAAGGATAACCTACAGAATCAAGTATTTTAAGTATGGGGTGTGAAAAGTGTGAATGGAAATCATAACTCATTGATCTAACGATACATTTTTGAGTAAAGGATCCATTTGAAAATCAACAATTCAAAATATGGGGTGTGAAATTCTTTTTCACAAAACAAGAAATATCAACGGTTTGAATATTTTGGCACGCTCTTTGCTTTATTCTCATTAATTATAAAAAGAAAGAATATAATAAATAAAAAGAAGAGAAAGAAGATGATAAAGATTGAAGAGTTAGAAAAACAGCTAAGAGCTCAAATAGTTCAAACTCATGTAAGTTGGGTGTTAATTTTAGAGGATGTGGTTTATAAGATAAAGAAACCCGTAAACTTTGGGTTTCTTGACTACTCAACTCTTGAAAAAAGAAAGGAGAACTGCGAAAGAGAAGTTTTGCTAAACAGAAGGTTGTGTTCCAGTGTATATCTTGGTGTTGTACCCATCAGCTATGTTAACGGCACTTATCTCTTAGAAGATGATAGCCATGTTGTTGAGTACGCGGTTAAGATGAGAAGAATACCTTCGGAAAGGCTTTTAATAAACATGCTTGATAAGGTATCTGTTGACCACATAAAACTTATAGCAAGACATGTGGCTCAGTTCCACGCAAGAGCTGATAGAAGAGACGAGTTTGGAAAGATGGAGATTATGAAGTTCAACACAGACGAAAATTTTCAGCAAACACAAAAGTACATAGGAATAACTATAGATGCCCAAGACTATGCGTTTATAATGGAAAGGACACGGGCTTTTTACCAAAAATACGGTAAGCTTTTTGAAAAAAGGATAAAGGATGGCAGGATAAGAGATGGACACGGAGACTTAAGGCTTGAACATGTGGCTTTTTTGGATGATAGTATATGCATTTTTGACTGTATAGAGTTCAACGAGCGCTTCAGGTGCGGTGATGTTATAAACGATCTGTGCTTCTTGTCTATGGAGCTTGAGCTTTACGGAAGAGATGATTTGTCTAAGATATATGAGGATGAGTACAGGAGGCTTTCAAGGGATGAGGAGTTTGATATATTCCTACCTTTCTTTAAGTGCTACAGAGCTTATGTAAGAGGAAAGGTAAACAGCTTTTTATTAGATGACCCTAGTTATCCATACAAAGAGCAAGCAAAAGCTTTGGCTATCAAACTTTTCAAAATGAGCGTGAGTTATGCGCGCTTGATTTGAAAGTTTTTTTGGTATATATTTTACATAATGGAGCTTGAGGGACCTTTGGTCCCTTGTTAAAGGGGGCGAACGGCTTCGACGGGGACAGTAGGTAGAGAGTAGCAGGCAGGGTGGCAACCTTAACAGCCAAACCGAACACTTCCCAAAGCACAGCTCGCTCTCGCTGCCTAAGAAAAGGTAGCGGCTCACTGGTGGCTTGGCCTCTGGGTTGCCGGATGGGTTCAGAGACAGGGGTGTAGGGAAAGGTTCTTGCAGGGTGGAACCTTCCCGAAAGTAAAACCTTGCCTGCCTTTGGGAGTTTGCAGGTGAACGCCCAAAGGTTAAGTACTAAAACACCTGCTAAGCCTGTAGAGGCTCTCTTGCCGGGCTGTCCTCGGACGGCGGTTCGATTCCGCCCGCCTCCACCAGATTTAAGGCAATTCCACCTTAGTGAGTATTTCTTCCACTATAAGCCTTGGGTCTGTATCTTCCCTTGTTATGATCCTATGAGGTAGTACAAGGGGACACATCTCTATTATGTCTTCTGGGACTACGAAGTCCCTACCTTTTATATAAGCAAGAGCTTTTGCACAGTTTACTAAGTGTATGGCTCCCCTGGTTGATACACCAAGCAGTACATGAGGGTGACTTCTTGTTTGGTTTACTATTTCCACAACAAACTTCCCCACATCAGGAGATACATAAAACCTCTTTATTTGATTTATGACACTCATAATCTCTTGTGGTTTTACTGCAGGGTTGAGTTTATCTACCTTTTCGAGGGGATTCTCCCCCCTTATTATTTGCATTTCAGTTTCTGGGTCTGGGTACCCTATGGACAGCCTCATGCTGAATCTGTCAAGTTGAGATTCGGGAAGAGGATAAGTACCATACTGCTCCATAGGGTTCTGCGTTGCTATCACAAAGAAAGGTAAAGGAAGTTCGTAAGTTATACCTTCTACACTCACCTTTGATTCTGCCATGGCTTCCAGCAAGGCGCTTTGAGTTTTTGGTGTTGCTCTGTTTATCTCATCTGCAAGCACTATATTGTGAAATACGGGACCTTGTTTGAAAACAAAAGTTTTCTTAGATTGGTCATAAACACTTACACCTATTATATCAGAAGGCAGAAGGTCGCTTGTGAACTGAATCCTTGCAAAAGATAATCCAAGTACCTTAGAAAGTGCAAGGGCTAAAGTGGTTTTACCAACACCCGGCACATCTTCAAGTATGAGATGTCCTCCGGAAAGAAAGCAAACTAAGGAGTAAGTTATAACATCATCCTTTCCTTTTAAAACAGAGCCAATATCATTTACTATTCTGCTTATATCCATAGGTTATAATTTTAATCATGCAGATAAACGAAAGAAGTATTGTTCAAAAAGTAAAAGAGCTTGCAGAACCCATAGTGAAAAGCATGGGTTTTAAGCTTTTTGATGTGGAATTTAAACCAGAGAAGGGATGGGTTTTGAGGGTTATATTGGACAAAGATGGTGGTATAACCATAAACGACTGTGAAGAGGTAAGCAAAAGACTGAGCGCACTTCTTGATGTGGAAGATATAATACCAACTTCTTACATACTTGAAGTGTCATCTCCTGGTCTAACAAGAGAGCTTACCAAACAGGAACATTACGAGTTTTTTAAAGGAAGGCTAATAAGGGTTATCTTGAGATCACCTCTGGAAGGTAAGAGGGAACTCAAAGGCCACATATCAGATGTAAAAGAGGGCATACTTCAACTTAGGGAAAAAGAAAGTGGCCAATTACTTCACATACCCTTTTCTACTATAGCTAAGGCTCATCTGGAGATAGAAGGATGGTAAAAAACCTAAAAAAGCTCATAGAGCAAGTAGCTAAGGAGAAAAATCTGCCAGAGTGGACAGTGGAAAAGGCACTAAAGAATGCCATAGCCTTAGCGGTAAAAAAAGACAGAAAGTTAAAAGAAAATTTGCAGGTTGAGCTTTTGGAAGAGGGCATAAAAGTTTACATAGTTAGGAGGAAAAACTCAGAGGAGTTAACTTTTCCCTTGGATATATCAACGGAGGAAGTAAACAGGATAGCTGCACACGCCGCAAAGGAAGAGTTTTTAAAGGAACTTGAAAAGGCAGAAGAAGAGAGAGGATATCTGGAGTTTGTAGAGCAGGAGGGTCAAATAGTTGTTGGTATAGTAAGGAGAATACTTGAAAACGGTGATGTGCTTGTAGATTTAGGTAAAGTCATGGGGATCCTTCCTAAAAGGGAGCAGATACCAAAAGAGGTGTATAGACAAGGGGAGAGAGTAAAAGCACTTCTTCTTGATGTAAGGAGGCACAGGGGGAGGTACGAGATTATCCTTTCAAGGACCCATCCCAAATTTTTAAAAAAGCTTCTTGAGGCAGAAGTGCCTGAGATAAAAAGTGGGGAGATAGAAATAAAAGCCATAGTAAGGGAACCAGGAGAGAGGGCAAAGGCTTTGGTACACGCAAAGGATATGAAGATGGATCCCGTAGGTGTGATAGTGGGGCTTAAAGGATCACGCATAAATCCTATATCTAAGGAACTCTCAGGTGAGAAGATAGATGTGATAAAATGGACAGAAAATCCGGAAGAGCTCATAAAGAAAAGTCTATCCCCTGCACCCGTGTTAAAGGTGAGGCTCATCCCTCAGGAAAAAAGGGCTGAAGTTGCGGTACCAAAGGACAAGCTATCCTTAGCCATAGGTAAGCACGGTGTTAATGTAAAGCTTGCCAACAGAATAACCGGCTGGTACATAGATGTGCTATCAGAAGAAGACTTTGAAAGGTTAACTGCTCTAAAATGAAAGTTATCTCTGAACTTTCCATAAAAAAACTCGTTTATGGTGGATACGGTCTTGCAGATCACAGAGGAAAAAAGGTGTTTGTTAGGTATGCTGTACCTATGGAGCTTGTCTCTGCAGAAGTCATAAAAGAAAAAAAAGATCATATAGAAGCGGTGGTAAAAGATATAATAGTGAGCTCACCCTGGAGAAGACAAGCACCTTGTAAGTACTACACCTACTGCGGAGGTTGTCAGCTTCAGCACATACACCCAGAAAAACAGGTGGAATTAAAAGAGGATATTCTTTTGGAGAGTCTACAACGCATTGCACATATAGCTGTAGATAGACTTGGGGATAGCATAAAGTCAGGGCAAGAATTTGGATACAGGATAAAGGCGCAATTTAAGGTTCAAAGCGGTAAGTTGGGATTCTTTGCATGGGGAACTCACGATCTTGTTAGCATAGAAGAATGCCTTTTGCTACATCCAGCCATAAACGGACTTATTCCTTCCCTCAGAGAGCTTATTAAAAAAGTCAAAGACCTTCAGGAACTTCATGTGCTTTATTCTCCTACTGAAGATGAGTTTCTTTTAAAACTCATAACACCCACTGCTTATGATGCAAATAAGATGAGAACTCTAAAAGAGAAACTGCTACCTAAAGAGGTTGTAGGTGTGGGTAATTATTCCAAGTTAGGAGATCAGCTCATAAAGAGGTATCACATAGGGAGAAACTTTACCTACATGCAAGTGGGAAAGTACCGTTACAGGGTAAGCAACGATTCTTTCTTTCAAATAAACTTCACTCTTTGGGAAGAGCTTATAAGGGGCATTGTGATAGGTGGCTACAGAAAGGTGGTTGAGCTTCACTGTGGTGCTGGTTTTTTTAGTATTCCCATGTCTGAAGTTTCTAACTTTCTTCTATCATCTGACAACAATCCATCTGCCATAAGGGATGCAGAATACAACGCTAAATTAAACATGAGGGATAATGTGGTCTTTTCTCAAGAGAGTGCCTATCAAACCCTAAAAAATTACGCCGGAGAAGTTATAGACCTTCTGTTTCTTGACCCACCAAGAAGTGGGCTTACCACGGAAGAGACCAAGCTTATACTCCAAAACAGACCAAGGGAGATTATATATGTGTCTTGTAACCCTACCACATTAGCAAGAGACATAGGCAAGCTTACAAATGGGGGATACGTTCTAAAAGGCATAAGGCTTATAGATAACTTTCCACAGACATACCATATAGAAAGCGTAGCTTACCTGAGCCAACAATAGAAGTTTTCGTATTTTCAATAATTTTGCATTTTGCTCATCTGTGCTTTACTCTATAACCTTCCAAGAGTTTGACTTGAGTATTCCATCAGATTAACATTCATCTGGGGGAAGGTCTTATGGGCAACCAAGTGCCGCCTGCTGGAGGATGGTTGCTCAAAAAAAGGCGGGATATAAATACTCCAGCCGTAGGCTATCAGTAGCCTACGAAAGGGAAAAGTTATGTATGTAATAAAGAGGAACGGACTTAGAGAGTCTATGGACATATCCAAAATACGCATAGTTATAGACTTTGCATGCAAAGGCTTGAGGGTTGATCCTCTTGAGCTTGAAGCAGACGCACATATCCAGTTCCGTGAAGGTATAACCACAAAGGAAATACAACAGCTTCTTATAAGGACTGCTGCGGAAAAGGTGTCTCCAGAATGCCCTGATTGGCAGTATGTGGCTGCAAGACTTCTTCTTTACGACCTTTATAAGGATGTGGGACACTTGCGAGGCTACAAGGTAAAAGATAAGATAAACGGAAAGTACAAGCCTTATAACCCAGATAGCTTTTTTGAGCTTGTTAGGAATTATACAGAGAGAGGCATTTACGGAGACTATCTTCTTAAAGAGTACTCAAAGGAAGATTTTAATACTTTAGCGCGCTACATGGACCCAGACAGGGACCTGCTTTTTAACTATACTGGTATAAAAGTGCTCTACGATAGGTATTTAGTAAGGGATGAGGATGGGAATGTTATAGAGCTTCCGCAGGAAATGTACATGCTCATTGCTATGACTCTTGCCATACCAGAAAAAAAGGAAGAAAGGCTCAAGTATGCAAAGCTTTTTTACGATCTTATGTCAAAACATGAGGTTTCTTTGGCAACACCTACACTTATGAACGCAAGGAGGTCTCATACTCAGCTTTCTTCTTGCTTTGTTTTAACCGTCGATGACGACCTTTACGACATATTTGACAATGTGCAGAAAGCTGGTCAGATATCCAAGTTTGCTGGAGGTCTGGGTATATACCTTGGCAAAATAAGGGCAACAGGCTCTCCTATAAGGAAATTCAAAGGTGCAAGCTCTGGTGTGCTTCCTGTAGTTAAAATTCTCAACGATGTCATGGTTTATGTGGATCAGTTGGGAATGAGAAAGGGTTCTGCAAGTATAACCCTTGACATATGGCACAAGGATGTTTTAGAGTTTCTTGAGGTAAAAACTAATGTAGGTGATGAAAGGAAAAAAGCACACGACATCCACCCTGCCATATCCATACCAGACCTATTTATGAAAAGGCTAAAGGAGAAAAAAACATGGACCCTCTTTGATCCTTACTACTGCAAGAATGTCAAAGATGGTAAAAACCTTGAAGACCTTTACGGAGATGAGTTTGAGAAAGTTTATCAAAGGCTTGAGAAAGAACTTCCACCTTTTGCTAAGAAGGAAGTATCCGCCTTTGAGCTTTGGAAAAGACTTCTTACCGTGATCTTTGAGACGGGTGAACCTTACATATTTTTCAGAGACACTGCCAACAAGCTCAATCCCAACAAACATTGCGGTATGGTGTATTCCTCCAATTTGTGCCATGAAATAGTCCAAAACATGTCTGCAAGTGAGCACATAGAAGACTCCCTGGACCCACAGACGGGAGTGATCACCCATAGGAAAAAGTCTGGAGATGTAGTTGTTTGCAATCTTGGTTCTATAAACCTTGGAAAAGTCTATGAGAAAGAAGACCTTGAAAGGGTTATACCCCTTTTGGTGCGCATGTTAGACAATGTTATCTCAATAAATTACTACGCCATAAAAGAAGCAGAGTACACCAATCAGCGCTACAGGGCAATAGGCATAGGAGTGAGCAACTACCACTACTCTCTTGTGAAGAATAACATTCCTTGGGAATCAGAAGAACATCTTAGGTTTGCAAACGCTCTCTTTGAAAGATTAGCCTATTATGCTTGTCAAGGTTCAGTCCAGCTTGCCAAAGAGAGAGGAAAATATCCCCTCTTTGACGGATCGGACTGGAGCAAGGGACTGTTCTTTGGCAGACTCCCAGAAGAAAACCAGAAACTCTCTGAGCAAAACGGGAATAATCTTGACTGGATAGGGCTTGCGGAGGAAGTTAAAAAGTACGGCATACGTAACGGGTATCTGTTAGCTTTGATGCCTACAGGTTCTACTTCTTTAATAATAGGAGCAACACCATCCATAGACCCCATATTTGCCAAGTATTACAAGGAAGAAAACATGTCTGGCATACTGCCGCAGGTTCCACCTGAAATAGATAAGTACTTCTGGCATTACAAATCCGCTTATTTGATAGATCAGGAATGGGTCATAAAAGCGGGTGCAGAAAGACAAAAGTGGATCGACCAAGCACAGAGCCTAAATTTATTTATAGACCCAGAGCAGGTTGATGGACCCAAGCTTTCAAGACTTTACGAGCTTGCTTGGGAGCTTGGACTAAAAACTGTGTATTACTGCAGAAGCAAGAGCCTAACGGAAATAGAGGAATGCGAAAGCTGTAGTGCATAAGGAGGTTTTATCATGGAAAGGAGCATTATCTTTAATCCAGAAGGAGACAGAGAGTTGGAAAAAAGGAAAATCCTTTCTGGCAATCCTACTAACATTATGGAACTAAACAATGTTAAATATCAGTGGGCTTTTGACCTTTACAAAACTATGGGATTTACCAACTTCTGGATTCCCGAGGAGATACCCATGCAAGAGGACAAAAAACAGTACGAAAAGGACCTATCACCATACGAAAAAAGAGCCTACGAGATGGTGCTTAGCTTTCTGATAGCTCTTGATTCTTATCAGGTAAACATGCTAAAGGAATTTGCTCGCTACATCACAGCTCCGGAACTTGTTATGGCTCTTACCTCTCAAGAATTTCAGGAAGCTCTTCACTCTTACTCTTATCAGTTTATCCTTGAGAGTGTGGTGGACCCTATAAAAGCGGATGAAATATACAACTACTGGCGCCAAGATGAAGTGCTTATGGAACGCAATAAAGTTATAGCAGAGCTTTACAACGAGTTTATAAGAAAGCCTACTGAGGAGAACTTCATAAAGGCGGTTTTTGGCAACTATGTACTTGAAAGCTTATACTTCTACTCTGGTTTTGCTTTCTTTTACACCCTTGGAAGACAGGGCAAAATGAGAAACACAGTACAGCAAATAAAGTACATAAACAGGGATGAACTCACGCATGTGACTCTCTTCAGGAACATTATACTTACCCTAAAGGAAGAAAGTCCGGAGCTTTTTACACCACAGATAGAAAAGTGGGTTTATGAATTTTTCAAGTACGCAACAGATGCGGAGATAAAGTGGGGACAGTACGCAACCCAAAATCAGATACTTGGCATAAACAACACACTTATAGACAGATACATAAAGTATCTTGCCAACTTAAGACTTACTCAATTGGGATATAAGGCTCTCTACCCCAATCATAGCGAAAATCCCATGAAGTGGATAGATCAGTTTAGAACCATAAACGATACAAAAACGGACTTCTTTCAGGCAAAGCCTCAAACTTATGCCAAAAGAAGCGAACTAAGGTGGTAGCCTAAGGATTTTTTCTCATCTGTATAAAGAGGAACACAAGAGTTAGAAGGATAGCCACAAGGCTCATATAGGACGCAAGTCTAAGGGCATCTTGAATAGCATAAGAACCAGACAGGGTGCTCTGAAATTGGGACAAGAGGATCTTATACTTAAATTCAGGAATATTAGGGGGTTTGTGCGTCAAAATTAGAGTTTTTGAGTATCCAAGCAAAGACCTTACTGCGTTTATTTCCTCAAAGTGAAAAGCGGACCTTGTCTCAAAGTTATAAGTTGCAAGGGAGGTAGCTATTGATGCACCCATAAGCCTTGCGTAATTGTAAACCGCACTGCCTACGGGTATCTGATGAGGTTTTAGGTTTTTGAAGGCAAGCGCTGTTAGAGGTGCGAAGAAAAAACCCATAGCAAAACCTATGAAGCACATGTATAAAAAAATTTTGAACCTTGGTGTGTAGTAATCCACATGAGACAGGAAGAAGAAGAGGGTTATAAAGAGAGTAGACTCAGAGACCAGAAGCAATAGCTTGGGTTCCAACTTGTCGCTTAGTCTTCCCCCTATCATGGCAAAGATCCCCAAAAATGTGGCAAAGCCTAAGAAGGTCAGACCAGTATCAAAAGTGGGTATACCCTTGATGCTTTCAAGATATATAGGCATAAGGTATATGACCTGAAAAAAAACAAAACCATAAATTATCACAAAAGTGAGCACTGCATACAGATAGTTTAACTCTCTGAAGATGGAGTAGTCTATGAGGGGATGTGACCCAGCAAGCTCTGAAAGAAAAAAGAGTAAAAAGGCTAATAGAGCAATAGAAAAAGCAAAAAAGGTTTTATTGGAGTAAAACCAACCCCAACTTTCTCCTTTTGAAAGAAAGACTATGAAGGCTACGGAGAAGGTGGATAAGAAAATAAAACTTGGAAGGTTAAAGGGTATCTTAGCTCTGTTTCCTATCTCTGGAAGTAGCAGGTATGCAACTGGTATAAGAATTAGCACCACGGGAACATTCATGTAGAAGATCCATCTCCAAGAGAAGTACTCCACCATGTATCCACCCACCGTAGGACCAAGACCAGGTGCAAAGGCTACTGCCATAGCGTAAAAACCCATAGCTGTTCCTCTCCTTTCTGGAGGAAATAGGTTAAAGAGTATAGACTGGGAGGATGGTATCAAAAGACCCTCGCCTATACCTTGTAAAAACCTAAAACCTATCATCTGCTCTAAGCTCACCGCCTGCCCTGAAAGGACACTACCCAAGCTAAACAGAGCAAGCCCCAAAAGATAGGTATTCTTGAGACCCAAACGTGATACTGTAGAGTTAAAGGCGACTATTGTTATGGCTGTTGCCACTATGTAGCTTATGGGTACCCACTGTATGCCGTATATGTCTGTTTGGAGTGGTGCGATCATTTTTGGTATCGCTACATTGGTACTGGTTATGCCAAGCACCGCTAAAAAAGTTCCCAGAACTACTAAGAAGGTATATACCCAAACCATTTTCTAACACCTTTTAATAGATAGTGAGTCAAAAGGTAGAATACGGGCACAGACCCAAGAAGTCCCCAAAGCCCAGCAATAAAGAAAGTAGAACTAAAGGCATCTGAGTAGGCATAAAGCATCTGAAGGTTATAAAACATCGCCTTAGCCTTATCCTCGTAGTTGTGAAAGTATAAAGATGTGTAAGCGTACACACTGTTTAAGAACTGATTCACATTCTGCTGAGCTTGGATCTCTGTAGTTCTTTGGAAGTTCTCCCATAGATGGCGTTGAAGGTCGTTGGTAGCTATGGCAGTTCCAAAAGAACCACCTACAAACCTCACATAATGCATAATGCTCACTCCCAAGGTGGTCTTCTCTCCCAGTCTTTTTAAGGCAAGGTTTGTGATGGGGGCAAAGAAAAAACCCATTCCTATGCCTACTATAATGAGCTTTAGACTTGCAGCAAAGGCAGGTGTAAAGTAGTCAAAAGTAGGCAATATGTACAGAACGCCAAAGAGATACACAAAAACTGCCACAGTGAGGGGCATGATCTCTGACCTTTTGTCTCCCAAAATCCCTGCCACCGGTGAAGATAAGCCAATAGCCAGAGCCATAGGAAGTATATGTATGCCTGTTTGAAAGGTGCTTATACCTTTTAGGTTCTCATAGTAGAGGGGGATAAGATAAAAAACTTGGTACATGGAAAATCCAAGCAGAAAGGCATACACCGTGAGAGCAACAACAAATTCCCTGACTTTAAATATAGATGGGTCTATAAGAGGTTCCTTGGAAGAAACTTCAGAGAGTAAAAAGAGAAGGAAAGCAAAGACTGCCATAAAGGTAGTGTAGAGGATAAATTCTGAATTCCACCAGCCATGCTGCTGCCCCTTGGAGAGGGTTATGAGCAAGGACACAGTCGCCAAAGAAATGAGCAGAAAGGATACCATGTTCAACTTTCCGTGAGAGCTGTTGGGTTTGTGTTCTGGCAAGAAGGTAAGGGCTAAGATGAAGTTCAGAATTCCTATGGGAATGTTTATGTAGAAGATCCATCTCCAATCTATGTGCTCGGTGATGTAGCCACCCAAAGTAGGACCAACAGCTGGTGCAAAGCTAACACCAAGTCCGTATATACCCATGGCAAGTCCCCTCTTTTGTGGTGGATAGGAGCTAAAGAGCATAGCTTCTGCACTGACTACTATTAGAGCCTCTCCAAAACCTTGAAGAGTTCTTGATGCTATCATCCAACCCAAAGACTGAGCCTGACCGCAAAGAAAGGAAGAAGAGGTAAAAAGAAAAAGTCCAGACATGAACACTTTTTTTAGCCCTATAACCCTTTCTAAACTTTCTACTATAAGAATACCAGACGCTGCAGAGGTCATGTAAGCTGTTATCACCCACTGTACACCGTAGAGGTCTGTAGAGAGAGGAGCTATCATCTTTGGTACTACTATATCCACTATAGTGGTATCAAGGATAGCCATGAAGACACCTATCATTAAAGAAAAAGTAAGGAATACCCTCTCAGAAGGAGAGATAAGCTCATGAAGGGGTTTTTCTTGCATCACTTGGCTCTCCTGATCTCTACCTCACCACCCATGCCTACCCTCAGAAGGGACATATCACCTTTGGTGAGCCTTATCTTTACAGGGATCCTTTGAACTACCTTGGTAAACTCACCAGCAGACACATCACGCGGAACTAAGGCAAAAGTTGCGGCGGATGCTGGACTTATCTCTTCTACTACACCTTCAAAAACCTTGTTGGGATAAGCATCCAATCTTACATAAGCCTTACAACCCTTCTGAACACCCTTCAGCTTAGACTCTTCAAGTAGCACCTCCACATAAAGAGAATCTGGTCTTACTATGGCGTAAATGGGTGTCCCAGGATTGACCACATCGCCAACGCTTACAAACCTCTTGGCTACAATGCCATCAAAGGGAGCCAAAAGCTTGGTATTTTCCAGCAAAAACTTTGCAGTTTCTTCCTGCTTTTTCAGACTGTCTATTTCCTTATCTAGGCTCTCCATCTGAGCTTTAAGCTCCCTCTCCTTTAGTAGGTTTACCTTTGAAAGGCTTATGTTTTCTACGCTTTTGTTGTAGCTTACCTTTATCTCTTCAAGGCTCTTTTTGATGGCATCTTCTTGATCTTTGAGAACTTTGTATCTGGTTTCTACCTCTTCGTAGGTTCTTCTTGGTACCACACCCTTATCCAAGAGGTTTTTGTATCTTTCTAAATCCTTACTGGCAAGCTCAAGTTGAGCTTGTACTTGAGATAGCTGTTTTTGAAGGGCTTGTTCTCTCTTTTTTATTTCATCCGCAGAAAGACCAGCCATAGAGTAGTTTATGTTTAGCTCTTTGGATATCCTCTGTAATTGAAGAGTAAGCAGTTCCCTTTGGGCGCTCAAACTCTCTATCTTGGCTTTCAGGCTATCAAGATTTAATTGGTAATCAGTGGGGTCTATCTGTGCTATAACTTCTCCGGCCTTTACTCTGTCTCCCAGATCCTTGTATAACTTTATTACTCTTCCAGAGACCTTCTGAAAACCCACATTAGAAAGCTCATCTGCTTTCACAAAAACTGCGTCTGATACCGCATAATCTATGCGGTGCTTTATCCATCTGATGGCAAGTATGGCAAAGATGACAATAAGCGTAAGGATCAAAGCTATGCCTATCTTCCGCTTCATATCTCACCTCCTATGGCACGCATAAGTTCATAATAGGCTTTTAGATACTCGTAGTAGGAGATCACCTTGTTTTTTCTTGCCTGTGTTAGGCTCGCTTCTGCAAGAAGAAGGTCTGTGGAGCTTATTATCTGGTTTTTGTACTGCTCTTGGGAAAGTTTGTAAAACTCCTGGGCATAATCTAAAGCCTCTTCTGCAACACGCAGATTGTCTTGGGCTGTAAGTAAGTTCTCGTAGGCTCTTTTTACTTCCAGTTTTACATTTTCCTTTGTGTTCTCAAGCTCCCATTTTGCTCTCTTCTCGTCTTCCGCTGTGCTTAGTAGTCTGTAGTAGGGTTCAAAGGATTGAAACTCAAGGTTCAGACCAGCAGTAAATGTATACACACCCTTAGGGCTCAGAACGGGATTTTGGTCAGAGTAGGAATATGATGCCTGAAGATATACCTTAGGTAAGTACTTACTTTTTTCTACATCTTTTAACCTCTGTACTTGGTAGAGCTTTTCCAAGTATGCGTGGATTATGTACCTCTTTTGTAGAGCTGTAAGGTAAAGATTTTCAATGTTTGGTATTTTGTATTCAAAAGGCTTTGGGGGCTCAAGCTCCTTTAGTTCTTCCTGAGGAATGCCTGTTAGCTTTGAGAGGTTTGCCAAGGCTATGTTGTAATTGCCTTGTGCCTGCCGTAGGTCCCTTTGAACCTCCGCAAGCCTGACCTGTGCCTGAAGGACATCTGTTATGGCTACCAATCCTTCTTTGAAGAAAGCTTTGGCACGCTCGTATTGGGATCTTACCGCATCAAGCTGTTTTTGGTATACTTCCGTTATATCTTTGCTTGCAAGCACATCCAGATAAGCTTTTATAACTTGAAGTTTGATGTCCTCCTCCTTCTCTCTGTAAATATATTTTTGGAACTTAAACTCTGAAGAAGAGATGTCTATTCTGCTTTCTCTGGCACCACCGTCATAGAGGACTTCTCTTAGTCCGGCGCTGAAAGCCCTGTAGTTTTGCTTTGCAGATTCTATGGCAAGGGGAGGAAAATTACCCAAAGGAGGTATGTTTAGCTTTTGTTTGTCAGACAGGTGATTAAAAGAGAGACCTAAAAAGAAAGTAGGAAGATAAAGGTTTTTATCCGCTCTTAACTGATAAAAGGCAGAGTTTACCGCATGCTCTTGAGATTTAAGCTCAGGGTTATTCTTTTTAGCGCTTTGAATAGCTTGGTCCAAAGTCAGAGAAAAAGCAAAAGAAAAACTGCATAAAATCAAGAAAGTCTTCATGTTTTTACCCCCTTTAGGATCACGTCTATACCTTCGTTTACCATGTTGAGGATTTCATCAAGAGATGCTTTATCCTTTAATAAATACTCAAGATACACAATTCTCACATAACCCATAAGTATGTTAACTATGTTTTCTGCGTTTTTGTAGGAAAAATTTCCCTTTTCGATGCCCTTTTTCACTATATTATTGAGAAGTTCTCTTACTCTTCTATTTTTATCAAAATACAGCTTTCTGAACTCCTCATTGATCCCTATAAGTTGAAACATGAATATGTAAGCTATGGGTTTTTCTTCATACATGATCCTAAAAAAGTCAAGAGTTGCGTTTTTGATAATGGTTTCTATGTCATCTTCCTTAGATGCGTATTCCTTCAGAAGTCTTATGATCTTCTCTGACATATCTTTGACAAGCTCTTTAAAGATGTCTTCTTTGCTCTTAAAGTAAATGTAGAAGGTTCCTTGAGATAGTCCTGCATCTGCTACTATATCCGAAACTTTCGTTTCGTAATAACCCTTCTTGGAAAAAAGTCTTTTGGCAGAATTAATCAGCTTTTTTCTTGTGTCCATCTGTCCATCACTTGGTAAGTCTTTCTATGTTTGCAATGCTACTCATGTACTCATACAGAAGAAGATAATAGTTCTGAAGAGTTTGATTGTAGTTGTTCCTGGCATCCAACACTTCAAGCTGATTGGTCAAGCCGTATCTGTACCTTTCTGTGGAAAGTCTTAGAGCCTCCTTTGCAGCCTCCAAAGAGCTCTCTACTGCCTTTATCTGTGCCTTTAGAGACAGTATATCCTCCAGAGACTTTTTCAGCTGAGCTTCTTGGGTGTAAAGGGTATCTATGTAGCTCTCTTTCTGTTTGAGATAATCTATGTTTGCCTGTGCCAAGACTGCCTCTCTCTGAAAACCGTTGAAGAGGTTGTAATTGAGTTGGAAACCAAGAGTGTAGCCTTCTATCCATTGAGTACCACCGCTAAGGCTCCTCCTTCCTGTACTTCCTTGATAAGTTACGAAGCCAGAAAGGGTTGGAAAGTAAGCGTCCTTTGCTAAGTCTATGCGTCTTTGATAGACCTCAAGGTTTTTTCTGGCTACCATCAGCGTGGAGTTCTTCTCCAAGAGTTTGTTTTTAAGGCTTTGGTAATCTTCCTCAAAGGGGACGAATTCCAAAGAACCTTCTGGGTCCACATCCTCCTTCAATCTAAGGTAGGCTTTAAAATCTTCTAAAGACTTTTTGTAGTCTGCTATGGCTTGCTCGTACTGAGCCTTTGCTGTTTCTAACTGTGCTTTGCTTCTTATGAGGTTAACCATAGGCACTATGCCTGCCTTGTACTGAGCCTGTGTTAGTTTGTAGTTTTCTTCCCAGTAACTTAGGTTTTCCTTGTAGAGGTTTATTACCTGCTTTTTGTACAAGAGGGCATAAAAGAGCTGTTTGGTTTGATTCTCCACAACCCTTTTTACATCTTCTAAAATGTAACTCTGGAGGTCCTTTGTGAGTTTAGCGACCCTTATGGCATCAAATACAGACCTGTCAAAGATGCTTTGGTTTATCTGTAAAGCATAAGATTGCCTATTTTGGGGTGTAAAACCGAAAGCTAAAGAGCTGTCTAATCTTGTGTAAGAGTAAGAAATATTAACCTGAGGAAGAATTCCGGCTTTTGCCTTCCTTATGTCCTCTTCTACTCTTTTGAGATCCAGCTCAGAGAGCCTGATCTGTGTGTTATTTTTTAAAGCTATGTTTATGGCGGAGTCCAGGGTTATGCACCAACCTACGGACACGAGCATAAGAAACCATATCACATACTTCATTTTACCTTTACCCTGCTGGTTTGGTTCAAAAGGTAGGCGTTTTCAACAGCAACTTCATCTCCGTCTTTGAGGTCCCCTCTGACAAAAACATAACCTTTTTCTTGTTTGATTATATCCACCTTTACCGGTAGGACCCTTGTGCCTTCTACCTTCCACACAGTTTTCTCATTTCCCACAAGTACTACCGCAGTTTCTGGTATCTTGAAGGCTGTGGTAGAGTAAAGAGGTAAGTTTACCTTTGCATACATGTTAGGTTTTAGATCTCCGTGGGGGTTATTCACTATAGCCTTTACAGTTATAAGTCTGTTGGCATCTGCAGAAGGAGATACGAAGATCACTTTCCCTTCGTATGGGTACCTTCCTAAACCTTCTACATCTAGATATACCAAGGAACCCTTTGTGGCAGATATGTTCTGAGGTACTTGGAAAACTACTTTTATAGGGTCTAACACAACGACTCTGAAGGTCTGGGATTGAGGTGTTATATAATCACCAATGTTCACGAACTTTTGGGCTATGTATCCCGAGAAGGGAGCCTTTAGCACTGTCCTTGATAGTTGGACTTCTGCGTTTTTGAGCTGTGCTTGAAGAGCTGATACCTGATCCTGATAGACCTTTAACTGGGTGCCAGCGTTTTCAAAATCCTCTCTTGAAATGAGGTTTTGCTCGTACAGAAACTTCCTCCTCTCGTAGATGGCTTTTTGATTTTCATAGTTTGCCTTTGCCTGCATGAGATTAGCTTGTATCTGTCTGAGGGTGTTTTCATAATCAGTGGGGTCTATCTTCAAAAGGGGTTGCCCAGCCCTTACAGAGAATCCTTCATCCGCAAAAAGTGCAAGTACCCTTCCGCTTACCTCTGGTCTTAGGGTAACATCTTTTGGGCTTTCAAAGTAGCCGTTTGCAGTATAAAAAACTTCCACTTTCTGAGGTGTTACTCTGTAAACGCTTATAGGAATCTCTTTCTGTTTTGTTTGGGGAGTCTCCTTTTTGCTACAACCTGCGAACATCAAAAGCACTAGCAACAAAACCCATTGAGCCATACTCATATTATATACCATACTGACCAGTCAGTCAGTTATAATATAAACTCATGTACAGATTTTTCATACGCAGACCTGTAACTACCATTATGTTCATGCTGTCTTTTGTGCTTTTGGGCTTGTTTACCTATACCAAGATACCCGTTGATAGGCTTCCCAATGTAGATTTTCCCATCGTTAATATTAGTACCACTTATCAGGGAGCGAACCCCGATGTGGTAGATACAAATGTGACAAAGCTCATAGAGGACGAGGTTTCTACTATAAGCGGTATAGATGCCATAGTTTCTCAGAGCTACGCTGGTGTATCAAGGGTGACCATTATCTTTAACCTTGACAAGAACATAGATGTGGGGGCACAAGAAGTAAGGGATGCGGTACAAAGGGCTTACAAGCGTATGCCTTTGGGAGTAGACCCTCCAGTGGTAAGCAAGGTAGATACGAGCGGTTTTCCCATATTGGCTATTCATCTTCATTCCAAGAGCGTAGATTATCAAACTCTTGCCTATTATGCGGATAAGGTAATAGGCAGGGAATTCCAGAAGATAAACGGTGTAGGTAGTGTAGGCTTAGGAGGCTTTAGAGATAATGTCCTATGGGTTAGAATTTTTCCAGAAAGATTGTACTCTTATGGGCTCACACCTGTGGATGTCCTCAGTGCAGTGCAAAACAACCACCTTGAGGCACCTACTGGTAGCATATACGGACAAGACAAAGATTACATCATAAGACTTTACGGTAAGGTAAAGGATCCCAGGGAGCTTGAAGATACCTACATAAAGGGGAACATAAAGCTCAGAGATGTAGGATTTGTGGAGTTTACACAGGATGAAGAGAGGGGGATCGCTCGCTTTAAGGGTGAACGATCCATAGCCCTCATCATATACAAACAGTCGGGGTTCAACACCGTATCCGTAGCGGATGCAGTAAAAAACAGGATGGCTGAACTAAACAAAGAACTTCCTCCAGGTATGCGTATGGACATTACCTTTGATGCCAGCGTTTTTCCAAAGGAGAGCGCACGCGCAGCAGTAGAAGAGATAATAATAGGCAGTTTCCTTACAGGTCTTGTGGTGTTTCTCTTTTTGGGAAGCTTGAGACTCACTTTAATTCCAGTGGTTGCTATACCCATAACCCTTCTGAGCGCCATTGTGTTTCTGTATTACACTGGTAACTCTTTAAATACTTTCACTTTGCTTGCTCTTGCGGTAGCGGTAGGTATAGTTATAGATGACGCCATAGTAGTCATAGAAAGCATATACAGAAGAAGACAAGAAGGGCTTTTGGCTCTTGAGTCTGCTGAGATGGGCACACGCATTGTGGTCTTTGCTCTGCTTGCCTCTACTGTGTCTCTTGTGATAGTCTTTCTGCCCATAATATTCCTAAGGGGTGTCATAGGTAGCTTTTTTGGAAGTTTTGCCTTAACATTGGTAGTCGCCATAGCGGTGTCCTATATAGTTGCTATAAGCTTTACACCTATGGCAAGCGCAAGGCTGATAAGAGAGGTAAAAGAGAATGCCTTTATGAGAGCTTACGATAAGTTTGAGGCTTTTTTTGATGGTTTGCTAAGGTGGTCTCTGGACCACAAGTTGATAGTGCTACTCATATCTGCTATAACAGTACTTATAGGTTTTATGTTTGTAAGAGCTGTAAAGAAAGAATTTTTTCCTATTACAGACGAAGGTGCTTTCATAGTAAGGTTTGAAACTCCCATAGGCACATCCTTTGATTTTACCAACCAAAAAGCCAAAGAGGTAGAGGCTATCCTTCTTAAAAATCCATACATTGACAGGTTTGGTATAGCCATAGGTCAAGGTGTAGCAGGAAGGCCTGATGTAAACGGTGGACAAGCTTTTATCTTTTTAAAAGACAGATCTGTAAGACCTCACCAAAAGGTAATAATGAACCAACTGAGACAACAGCTATCAAAGATAAAGGACATAAGGGTTAGTGTTGAAGCCTTCCCTATAGTCGTGGGTGCAGGTAAGCAAACGGACATAACTTACGCAGTGAAAGGTCCCTCTTTGGAGGAACTCCAAAGGATAGCAAAGAGCATGGTATCAGAGTTTAGAAACAGACCAGGCTTTAAAGATGTGGATACGGATCTAAGGCTTAACGAACCTCAGATCCAAATAAGGGTCAACAGAGACAGGTTGGGGGACTTGGGCATAAGTGTTGAAGATGTAGCTTTAACTCTCAACATTCTCTTTGGGAAGTATAAATTTGGCACTTACGAGCTCGGTGGAGAGAGTTATAACGCTTACATAAAGGCTACCCCAGAATTTGTGCAAAATTGGGAGAACTTAAACAAGGTGTATCTTAGAACCAAAAATGGGGGATTAGTCCCCCTCACACAGGTGGTAGACCTAAGCATAGCTCCAGGATACCATGTCATCAACAGGTACAACAGACAGTACTCCTTTACCTTTTATGCCAATCTCTCTGGAAAGGCTTTGGGTTCTGCCAGTGCAGAAGTAGAAAGATGGCTTAGGAACAACTTGCCTCCTGGATACTCCTTTGAAGCTACGGGTCAGACAAGAGAGTTTGCGAGAGCCTTCAAAAATCTTGCCTTTGCATTGACGGTGGCTATAGTGGGTATATACATGGTGCTTGCCAGTCTCTTTGAGAGTTACAGACATCCTTTTACCGTGTTGCTTACCGTACCTTTGAGTTTATCTGGTGCCTTTGGACTCCTGTATGTTACTGATACATCTTTGAGCGTTCCCTCATACTTTGGCATCATCCTGCTGATAGGTATAGTAGTGCGCGATGCTGTGCTTTTCATAGAGCGGATAATTCAGCTAAGAAAAGAGAACTATCAGACCAGACAGGCTATCCTTCAGGCAAGGAAAGAGAGGCTAAGACCCATCCTTATGACAACTATGACCATTGTCTTTGCTCTCCTCCCCGTATCTCTTGGTCTTACTGCAGGTTCAGAACTTAGGAAACCCCTAGCAATAGCGGTTATAGGAGGTATAGCTTCCGCTCTTCCTCTGAGCCTTTTGGTACTTCCAATAGTTTATGAGCTTTTTGACAGCATAAAACTAAGAAGGCGCTAGGGCTGAGGCTTTATATTGTACTTCTCTATCTTTCTGTAAAGAGTTCGGAGGGGTATGCCAAGGATCTCTGATGCGAGCTTTTTGTTATAGTTAACTTCCTTCAAAACTTCCTCTATTTTCTTTTTCTCAAGCTCTTTAAGAAGTTTATGTTCCTCAACATTTAGGAAGGCAAGGTCATCTTCATCTATGTATTCCCCATCACAAAGAAGACAAACCCTCTCTACTATGTTTTTAAGCTCTCTTACATTTCCCGGAAAGCTGTACGACAAAAGCAGTTTTTCTGCTTCTTGCGTAAAGCCTTTTGTATTTTTTGAGTACTTCACGGAAAACCCTTTTAAAAAGTGCCGTGCGAGAGGTATTATGTCTTCCCTTCTTTCTCTGAGTGGTGGTATGTAAAGTTCAAAAGTGTTTAATCTAAAGTAAAGGTCTTCCCTGAACTTGCCCTCTTTTATAAGTTCCCTTAGGTTCCTGTTGGTTGCGCTTATGATCCTAACATCGCTTTCTATCTCTTTTCTTCCACCCACCCTATAAAACTTTTTAGTTTCTATGGCTCTCAAAAGCTTAGCCTGAAGGGAAGGTTCTATCTCACTTATTTCGTCAAGAAAGAGGACACCACCATCTGCAAGCTCAAAGAACCCATCTTTTGAAAAGGTAGCACCTGTAAAAGCTCCCTTTTCGTATCCAAAGAGCTCTGCCTCAAGAAGGTCTTTAGGTATGGACGCTATGTTTATGGCTACAAAGGGTTTTTCTCTTCTATTACTGACAGAGTGGATCATCCTCGCTATCAACTCTTTGCCTACACCCGTCTCCCCTACTAAAAGTACAGGGCAATCACTACAAGCTATTTTTTCTACAGTTTTTAGTAGCTCCCTCATTTTAGGACTTTCAAAAACAAACCCCTCTTCTGTTAAGTTTTTTTCTCTTTTAAAGAGTCTGTTTTCTTTCTTTATCATCAGGGATTGATAGGCTTTTTCAAGGGTAGTTTCTATCTCCTCAAGGGTACACGGTTTTGTAAGAAAGTCGTAAGCTCCCTTTTTCATAGCATCTACTGCAACCTTAACAGTGCCGTGTCCAGTAAGCACTATCACTTCCGAAAGGGGTTGAGAAAGCTTTATCTTTTCAAGGATCTCTATACCGTTCATGTCAGGCAGGAAGAGGTCAAGCAGTACAAGGTCAAAACCCTGTCTTTCTAATAGCTCAAGGGCTTGGGCACCTTTTTCTGCAATAGAAACTTTATAACCTTTATCCTCTAAGTACTCTTTGAGCAGGCTTACCAAATCATGTTCATCTTCCACTATTAGGAGTCTCATCCTCGTCAAACTTTTTTGCTTCAAGCCATAATATGTCCATCTCTTGAAGGCTCATGCTTTTTAGTGCTTTACCCATTTGTTTTGCTTTTCCTTCCATATACCTGAACCTTCTTTCAAATCTGTCGTTGGCTTTTTGAAGAACTGTTTCCGCATCCAGTTTCAAAAACCTGCAAAGCTCCACAACTGCTGTCAGAACATCGCCAATTTCATGTTGTATGTGCTTTTTTTCTCCCTCTTTTATAGCCATTTTTAGTTCTTCTATCTCTTCCTCAAGTTTATTGAGTACCTGATCTAAGTTTTCAAAATCAAAGCCCACCACGCTTGCTCTGTCTTGGAGTTTCTGAGAGCGCATCAAAGCAGGCATGTGCTTTGGTACACCGTCAAGGACACTCTCTCTGGTTTTTATCTTTTCCTCTTCCCACCTTTTGAGAACTTCATGCGCAGGCTTATTGCCAAACACATGTGGATGTCTATCAATGAGCTTTTCTTTCAAATGTTTTGCTACATGATAAAAGGTAAAAGATCCCCTTTCTCTTGCTATCTGTGAATGCATAAGCACCTGAAGAAACACATCTCCCAGCTCTTCCAAAAGAGCCTTATCGTCTTTTTTATCTATGGCGTCCAACAGCTCGTAAGCTTCTTCTATAAGATACTTTTTTAGACTCTCATGGGTTTGAGACCTGTCCCAAGGGCACTCTTTTCTTATCCTTTCCACAACCTCTAAGAGAGTTTTGATTTCATCCATGCTTCACTTTAAAAACATACGAAGTAAGTATCCAAAAAGCAATCCTGCAAAGAAAAAAAGTAGTACAAGAAGTCCCAAAGGCATAGGTGGCGTGGTGTATATGTACTCCCCCATCTGTGGGGTGAGCAAAAGACTGATGGGTTGATGGTTCAAAAATACCAAGTAAGCGGAAGCACCAAGTGTGGCTAAAAAGAGCGTAAAGTAAAGCACCATCTTCATGTTATTTTTCAGAAGTGTACATCACAGACTTGCTCATACTCTATAAGCTCCTTTATACTGGCTTTCTCACTACAAAGAGGACAAGAAGGATCTTTGCGCAACCTTACCTTCCTAAAGTCCATAGAAAGGGCATCCATGATAAGAAGCTTACCTACTAAAGGTTCACCTATACCTAAAAGAAGCTTTATAGCTTCTGTTGCCTGAACGCACCCCATTATCCCACCTATGGAACCCAGTATGCCTGCTTCTTGACAGCTGGGCACTAATCCCGGCGGAGGTGGTTCTGGAAACAGACATCTGTAACAGGGTGAGTGCTCTTTGTCTCTGAAGTCAAAAACAGTGATCTGTCCTTCAAACCTGAGCATGGCAGCAGACACCAAAGGCTTGCTTGCAAAGTAGCAAGCGTCGTTTATAAGAAATCTTGTGGGAAAGTTGTCTGTGCCATCAAGGATCACATCGTAATCCCTTATTATGTCCATGATGTTGCTTTTGTTTAGCATGGTGTTGTAAGTTATGACTTTTACATCAGGATTTAGTTTTTCTACAGTCATGCGGGCAGACTCCACTTTTGGAACTCCTACCCTTTCCGTATCGTGAAGTATCTGCCTTTGAAGGTTTGAGAAGTCTACCACATCAAAATCTACAATCCCTATGGTTCCAACACCAGCTGCGGCAAGATAAAAAATGGCGGGTGACCCCAAGCCTCCAGCACCTACCACAAGAACTTTTGAATTTAGTAATTTTTCTTGCCCTTTACCTCCAACTTCTGGCAGTATGATGTGCCTTGCGTATCTCTTTATCTGTTCCTCAGTGAACTTAAACATAGAATTAATTATAAGGCTTTTTTGTTGAGCGTGAAATAAAATATCCTATATTTTATGGGAGGTTTTAACCTATAATATGTAAGATGATTTCTGTGGTAATACCTGCTTACAACGAAGAACAAAACATTCCCATACTCTATCAAAAGCTTACCCAAGTGCTTGTAGGTAAAGATTACGAGATTATATTCGTTGATGATGGTTCTGAAGATGGCACTTTTGAAGTGTTGGAAAAGATAGCTGATACGGACAAGAGGGTAAAAGTTATACGCTTCAAAAGAAATTACGGACAGACCTCTGCCATGTATGCAGGCTTCCAGCACGCTAAGGGTGATGTGATAGTTACCATGGATGCAGACCTACAAAACGATCCTGAGGACATACCCACTCTGCTCAAAAAGCTTGAAGAAGGGTATGACCTTGTGAGTGGATGGAGAAAAGAACGCAAAGACCCCTTTTTATCGAGAAAGCTCCCTTCTATGGTAGCTAACTGGATAATATCTAAAGCTACAGGTGTTCATCTGCATGACTATGGGTGCACTTTGAAGGTTTACAGAGCAGAGCTTTTAAAGGAGCTTGAGCTTTACGGCGACATGCACAGATTTTTGCCTGCTCTTACAAAAAGGCAAGGTGCAAAGATAACAGAGATAGTTGTTAGACACCACCCAAGGCTTTACGGTAAGTCAAAGTATGGTATAGGTAGAACCATCAGAGTTATTCTTGACATACTTTTGGTAAAGTTTCTAAACGAGTATATAAACAAGCCCATGTATGTGTTTGGTACTGCAGGTTTCCTTCTGTTTGCGGTAGGCATGCTAACACTTTTGTATCTTACTTTCCTGAAGCTTTTTGGAGAAGATATAGGGAGAAGACCTCTGCTTATCCTGAGTGTGCTTCTTATACTTGCAGGCATACAGCTAATATCCACGGGTATATTGGCTGAGATGATGGTAAGGATATACTACAGGATCAAAGAAGAAAAACCTTATATCATAGAGAAAACCATAAACCTCTAGAGAAGCAAACCGTCCCTTAGCTTGATGATCCTGCTGAAAAACTTGCTAAGCTCTGCGTTGTGCGTTGCCACTACAAAGGTTATTCCCTTTTCTTGATTGAGATGTTTAAAAAGTTCAAATATTCTCATACCTTCCTCAAGGTCAAGATTGCCCGTGGGTTCATCTGCAAGGAGTATTTTAGGTTCTAACATAAGAGCTCTACCTATGGCAACCCTTTGCATCTGACCACCTGAAAGCTGACTGGGTTTATGTTTAGCTTTGTCCTCAAGCCTCAAAAATCTAAGAATATCAAAAGCTTTTCTTTCCGCGTTCTTTATTCCTGCCACATGTCCTATGATTACTAAGTTTTCAAGGACATTAAAGTCTTCTAAAAGGTAGTAAAACTGAAACACAAAAGCTATGTTTTTTTTCCTAAACTCTGCAAGCTCATCTTCCTTCATGGATGTTATCTCTTTGCCCCACACCCACACATTACCCTCTGTAGGTTTGTCAAGACCCGCTATTAGGTGCAGCAGGGTGCTTTTGCCCGAACCAGAAGGACCCATAACTCCGCAGAACTCTCCTTCTTTAATGGTCAGGTTAATGCCTTTTAAAGCTTGTGTGCCGTCCGGATAAACCTTTTTAAGGTCTACCACTTTTATAACTTCACTCATGCCTGAGGATCTCCACTATGCTCGTTTTACTAGCTCTGTAGGCGGGTAAAAGGCTTGCTATTAAGGAAAGAATAAAGGCTCCCACTAGAGTTATGAGTACATCTGACGGTTCAAAGAATACAGGCACATGATCCATGAGATAAACATCCGCAGGCACTCTTACCAACTTGTACTCGTTAATCAGATAGCCACCTAACAGAGATAATAAAAGACCGCACAAAGACCCAACAACACCCAGAGTCATACCCTGAAAGAGGAACACCATAGCTATTTGATTCTTCTTCATCCCAAAGGTACGAAACACAGCTATGTCTTTGAGTTTTTCCTTTACCTTCATAAACAGCAAGCTGGTTATATTGAAAGAAGCTACTATGACCATTAAAAGAAGGACAAAAAATATGCCAACCTTTTCAAGCTGTAAGGCATTAAAAAGGGGTTTGTTAAGGTCTATCCAAGAGCGTACTATAAGTGTATCTCCCAATTCTTTCTCTATCTGCTTTTTTATCTCCTGAGCTTTGTAGGGATCCTGTAGATAAACTTCAAAGCCGTAAAGTTGCCACTTATAGCCAAAAAACTCTGTTGCAGAGGACATACTCATGATCACGGTAAGATAGTCTTGATCAAAAGTGCCTGTTTGAAAAATGCCATCCACCTTAAAGTGTCCCACCTTTGGCACAAATCCAAAGGGAGTAGTTCTGCCTATTGGAGAAACAAGGGTTATTTCTTGTCCTACTTTTACGCCCATGATATCTGCAAGCCCTTTGCCTATAAGCACACCACCCTTGAAAGTTCCTTCTATGAGAAGACCCTTCTTTTGGAACAGGTCAGAAGGTCTCATACCCTTCACGCTAACGCTTTGGAGAGAACCATCTTTTGACAGTATACCCTGGTATATGACAACGGGATAAGCTCTTTTGACCCCTTTTATTTTATTTAGCTTTTCCTCGTACTCTTGCAGATGTTCCTCAGACGGGATACTCACTACTATGTGTGGTGATGTGGATAGGATCTTTTCTTTAAGTGCGTGCTGAAAACCCGCAAAAACCCCCATAGTTAGTAGAATAGCGCAAACGCTGAGAATTACACCCAAAAGAGCTATCAGGGACACAAGCAGTGTAGATCCTTTGCTTGTTAGTACATACTTGATGGATATGCGAATGATAGTTTTTAAAGACATAAACTCACCTTCCAAAATCAAGAAATATCTTTGAAGGGGTTACACCCTTTTGCTTTTGATACTTACCGCTGTAAGGTTTTTCCGCTTTTCTGTCTAACCTAGCCAAGACTATCTGGCATATCCTCATACCTGCATAAAGCTTTATGGGGCAAGAGTTTGCATTGTATAGTTCAAGAGTGATCTGCCCTTCAAAACCGGCATCTACCCAGCCGGCGTTTTCTATAAATAGTCCCAGTCTTCCCAAAGATGAGCGTCCCTCCACAAAGGCTGTTATGTCTTGGGGGAGCCTTATATACTCGTTGGTAGTAGCAAGAACAAAAGCCTTAGGCTCTATTATAAAGCCTTCCTGAGAGATAGACACTTTCTCAACAGGTGTTTCCTCTTGCATCACATCTATGTAATTCGCTTTATAAATAAGCACTTCTCTACCAAGAGTTAGGTCTACAGAGGACGCTTGTACATGACTTGGAAAGTAAGGCTCTATAAGGAGCTCTCCCTTTAAAATCAGCTCTTTTATGGTAGCATCGCTCAGTATCATGTCTTTGCACATGGGGGTGGAGGGACTCGAACCCTCACGGGGGGTTACCCCAGGGGATTTTAAGTCCCCTGCGTCTGCCAGTTCCGCCACACCCCCATACTTAAAATTATACAGCACGCATGGTAAAATGGTTATTATGACTCCAGAGGCACAACTCCAGCTTATAAAAAAGGGTACTGCAGAGATTATAGAAGAGGAGGAGCTTCTCAAGAAGTTAAAGAGCGGAAGAAAGCTCAGGATAAAGGCTGGTTTTGACCCTACCGCTCCTGACCTCCATCTTGGTCATACTGTTTTACTCCAAAAACTCAGAACTTTCCAAATGCTCGGGCATGAGGTTTACTTCGTCATAGGAGACTTTACAGCTATAATAGGAGACCCCACAGGTAGGCTTGATACAAGGCCTCCACTTACAAAAGAACAGGTGCTTGAAAACGCAAAGACTTACGAACACCAAGTGTTTAAAGTGCTTGATCCACAAAAGACCAACATAGTGTTTAACAGTACTTGGATATCACAACTTGGTACAGAAGGTATTATAAGGCTTGCGGGTAAATACACTGTTGCAAGAATGCTAGAAAGAGATGATTTTTCAAAAAGATACAAAGAAGGTAATCCCATATACATACACGAGTTTCTATATCCACTACTTCAGGGCTACGATTCTGTGTTCCTCAAGGCTGATGTGGAACTTGGTGGCACAGACCAGAAGTTTAACCTTTTGGTAGGAAGAGACCTGCAGAGAGATGCAGGGCAAGAGCCCCAGGTGTGTATAACCATGCCACTTCTTGTGGGTCTTGACGGTGTTAAGAAAATGTCCAAGTCTTACGGAAACTATGTGGGCATAACGGAAGACCCAAACATCATGTTTGGCAAGATCATGTCCATTTCTGACGAGCTCATGTGGGACTACTACGCACTCCTTACCGACTACACTCAGGAAGAGATAGAGCGTATGAAAAGAGAACTTCATCCCATGTCCGCAAAAAAGAGGCTCGCGCACTACATAGTTGCCAGGTTTCACTCTGAAGAGCTTGCAAACCAAGCCCTTGAATTCTTTGAAAAGACCTTTTCTAAGAGAGAGTTTCCAGAAGATGCACCAGTCATAAAAGTCCCCATGGGACTAAGGAAAAAGGCTTACGAGCTTCTTTACGAGCTTGGTATAGAGGAAACGAAAAACTCTGCCAGAAGGGTCATTCAGGGAGGAGGCCTCAGGATAAACTTCAGAAAGGTTCAGGACGAAAACGAAGAAATAGAAGTAAAACAAGAGCTAAAACTTCAGATAGGCAAGAAGCGCTTTTACAGGATAGTGCCTTCTTGATGAGATTAAAGGATATTGATGAAAAGATAAATTACCTTGATGCGGTCAAAAAGTATATAAACGCTATGAACCTGCTTTCCATAAACAGATATAGAAAGTACTATGCAGAGTTAAGCGTTCAGTACATGTACTTTTTAAGGCTTAAGGAAGTACTCGGGATGCTTGTATACCTATATAAGGGAGGTCTGCTTAAAAGGGAAGAAAAAAGTATGTGTCTTGTTCTTTTGAGTACGGATAGAGGTTTTGTGGGAAGCTTTAATGAGATTTTAGCGAAAAAGCTCCTTGACTTTTTGGAACAGACATCTATTGAGTTGAAAAGGTTCATAGTCATAGGTAAAAAAGGTGCAGAGTATTTTAAAAACAGGAAAGATGTAGAGATCTACACAGATGTGTTCAGAAAAGATATAGATTGGGAGAAGGCTCAAGTGATCTTTCAAAGTGTAGTAGAACAGTATATGATGAATTATTACGATGCGGTTTATATAGCCGTCAATAGACCAGTAGTAAAAGGTGTACTGTATGCAGAAAGAGTTGAAAAAGGAAAAAAAGCGGTGGAAGGAGAAAAAGTTCAAGCAGGAGAGATATTTTATGAGCTCTTCAAAAAAGCTACACCTAAAGTGCCTGTAGCGATAGGGCATATAACCTCATACAGTTCTCATGTGATAAAGTTTATCCCTCCAGTCTTAGAAGGCTCTTACATGGAGGATGGTGTTATGAATTTTGAGGGCGATGAGGAGCTTATACTGAAGGAGGTGTTAAGACTTTACCTAAATTTTCTTTTTAGGGAGATCTTTTTGGAACATTTTTCTGCAGAACTTTCCGCAAGGTTTATCAAAACCAGAGAGATCATAAAGGCTATTGACAAAAAGAGATCACAACTGAGCCATCAAAAAAATAAATTAAGACAAGAAAGGATAAACAACGAGCTTATAGACCTTGTAAACATTCACATGTCTATTAAGGAAAAGCTCTTCAAAGATGTTTATGATACATGGTGCACTCTTGAAGTAAGCGAAGTATTCAATGAGGAGAGCATTGAATATTTAAAAGAAAGGCTCGGAATAAAAAAGGTCTTAAAGAGAAAAGACATTACTGGATTTAGGATATTCTCAAAAAAATCTCTTTATGACTTCACTCTTGAGGGTCTCTTTCGTTTGTTTGAATGGTAGGCACGGGCGGACTCGAACCGCCGACCTCCGCCTTGTAAGGGCGGCGCTCTTCCCACTGAGCTACGCGCCTTACTTATCATTATAACCCAAAAAACCAAACTTGCTAATTTATAATATACAAGTATAGCGGGTGTGGCGGAATTGGCAGACGCGCAGGACTTAGGATCCTGTGGCCTTTAGGCCGTGAGGGTTCAACTCCCTCCACCCGCACTTGAGGTTAATATGAGGGTACTTGCTGTTGGCGATATAATAGGTAAACCCGGTAGGAAAGCTTTGAAATACATACTAAAGAGCTACAGAGATTCAGTGGACTTGGTTATAGTTAATGTAGAGAACTCCGCTGGTGGGTTTGGTATAACTAAGAAAGTCTACGAAGAGCTAAAGTCCATGGGTGTTGATTTTATGACATCTGGCAATCACATATGGGACAAAAGGGAAGTGTATGAATTTATAGGCAAAGTACCAGACCTGCTAAGACCTGCTAACTACCCTCAAGGTGTGCCGGGCAGAGGATACGGTATTTTTGAGAAAAAGGGTGTAAGGTTTGCCCTTATAAACCTTATGGGGAGGTCTTTTTTGGATGCAAATCTTGAAAATCCCTTTGCGACCTTTGACAAGATCTACCGAGAGGTTTTTCAAGAAACCCAAATCATCATTGTTGACTTTCATGCAGAAACCACCTCAGAAAAGTGGGCTTTTGGTATTTATGCAGATGGAAGAGCAAGCCTTGTGTACGGAACCCATACACATGTACCCACAGCGGATCAGGTCATACTTAAGGGAGGAACTGGTTATATAACCGATGTGGGTATGAGCGGATGCTGGTATTCAGTCATAGGTATGAAGCCCAATGCGGTGATAGAGAGATTTATAAAGGGAATACCTCAAAAGTATGAAGTGGAAGAAAAGGAAGACTTAGTTTTCAACGGTATCTTAGTAGATATAGATGAGCTTTCTGGTAAGACAATAAGCATAGAAAGACTTCAACACTATATAAAAAAAGATCAGCTGGCAGAGGTGATGGTTTGAAAAAAGATATAGTACTTTGTATAACCGGTGCCAGCGGTAGTATATACGGATACAGGCTCCTTGAACTGCTTTATCCAAGCTTTAATGTACACCTTATCGTATCTCCTTCGGGATACTTAGTTTTGAAGGAAGAACTTGAACTCACAAAGGAAGACCTTCTTAAAAAGTTCCCCCAGGTAAACCTTATACCCGCGGGAAAGATAGACAGTCATGTAGCCAGCGGTTCGCGCCTTATCTCTTACAGCGGTGTGGTGGTGGCTCCTTGTTCCATGAGCACTCTTGCGTGTGTTGCAAACGGAATAAACCAAAACCTCATACACAGAACATGTGAAGTGGCACTCAAAGAGCGCGTGCCTTTGGTGATTCTTCTTCGCGAGATGCCTTATTCCATCATACACATAGAAAACATGCTCAAGGTGGCAAAGGCAGGAGCGGTTGTTATGTCTGCAAGCCCTGGCTTTTATCACAAGCCTCAGAGCCTTCAGGATGTGATAGATTTTGTAGTAGGCAAGGTTTTAGATAGCCTTAGTATACCACATGATCTATACAGGAGATGGAGAAGTTAAAAGCCTCTTTATCAATGAAGGCACTAAGTAGCCAAGTATACTGAAGAGAAAGCCCATCAACAGGGCATATTCCAGATGGAATACATACAACAAAAGCCACGCAAGAAAACCACAAAGCATTGAACTCATGGCGCTTATACTGTTAGAACCTTTAAAGTACAATCCTGCAACCAGTGGCACAAATAGAGATACAAGGCTAAGAGCAGAAGAGCTTCCTACAAGTTCGTATATGGACTCCCCCATAAAGGCAAAAGTTAAAGATGTAAGAGCAACTGCTAATATACAAGCTCTGGTTATCCACAGAAAGGCTCTATCTGACACATCTTTAAAAAGGGGTTTTATCAGGTTTTCACTTAAGACGGCAGAAGGTGCAAGAATGGCTCCGCTTGCTGTACTCATTATGGCAGAAAGAAGCGCACCTACAAAAAGTACCTGTGTTAATACGCTTGTGTGTTCCATCACCATACGTGGCAGAAGTAATTGCGTATCTGCGGACAAGAGCTCTGGATAGTAAGTCTTAGCGAAAAGGGCTAAAATCAACGGTATCATAGCAACGGTTAGATACATAAATCCCGCTATGAAGGAAGAAAGTACCGCTACTCTTTCGGACCTTGAAGACATAACTCTTTGAAAGACATCCTGTTGAGGTATGGATCCTAACCCTATGGTGATCCAGGCACTGATGTAGTAAAGAAGATCCTTTAAATTGTTGTCTGGGAAGAATTTGTAAAATCCCGGTGGTTGGTGTGTAAGGACTGTAGGTATCTGAGAAAAACCGTCAGAGACCTCGTAAAGGGTCAGTAAAAGCCCTACCACTATCATAATGGTTTGTATGAAGTCTGTAAGAGATACTGCCCACATGCCACCCAAAAATGTATAAAACAGTACCACACCAAAGCCTATGAGAATACCTACCTCTTTTTGCACGCCAAGAGCTACCTGTATGATGATACCTACGGCAACCATCTGTGCAGCAACCCATCCTAAGTAAGACAGAGCCAACATAAAGCTTGCTACTATCTCTACCTTTCTGCCATAAACTTCACGATAAAAATCACCAAAGGTAAGAAGGTTCATTCTGTAAAGAGGCTTTGCAAAGAAAAGTCCCACAAGAAAAAGGCATAAAGATGCACCAAAAGGATCTTCTATAACACCGTAGAGCCCTTCCTTGGCTATCTTTGAAGATGCACCCAAAACAGTTTCTGAACCGAACCAAGTGGCAAAAAGAGCACTCGCAGATATATAAAGGGGAAGTCCGCGTCCTGCAAGAAGGAAATCCTTGCTGTTGTTGACCCACCTGCTTGCTAATATCCCTATTCCTATAGTAGTTATCATGTAAAGAAGCACAAATAGAAGCATGGTGTCAGGAAAGTTTTTCTAAAGCCCTCTTTATGCGATTTATTCCCTCCCTTATAGTGTCCTCCGAAACACAGTAAGATATCCTCACATATCCCTCTGCACCAAACGCAGAACCAGGCACGCACGCTACCTTACCCTCTTCTATTAAATATTCTACAAGTTTTAGGTCTGAACCCAGTTTGTGGGAATAAACCTTAAGGTTAGGGAATATGTAAAAGGCACCTTGAGGTTTTACAACGCTTATACCGTGTATCTCTTGCAAAAGCTCATAAGCTATATTCCTTCTTCTTTCAAAGGTTTCTTTCATCTGCTTCACAAAGGTTTTGGCTTGTGGGTCCTTTAAGGCTTGAAGAGCTCCATACTGGGCAAAGGATGTAGCATTAGATATGGTTTGACTATTTATATCTGCTATAACCTTTGCATACCTATGCGGACAAGCTACATAACCTACCCTCCACCCCGTCATAGAGAAGGTTTTGGAAAAAGCGTTGATGGTAAAGGTGAGCTCTCTTGCTTCTTTGGAAAGACTTGCAGGACTTACAAACTTTTTACCGTCGTAAATAAAGGCTTCGTAGCATTCATCGGATACTATAAATATGCCCCTTTCAACGCACAGTTCCACTATCCTTTTGAGTTCTTCCTCATGTATTACTGCTCCTGTTGGGTTGGAAGGTGAATTGAGCACTAACATCTTGGTTTTTTTTGTTATGTAAGGCTTTAGATGCTGAGCGGTAAGGACAAAACCCTCCTCTTCTCTGAGAGGTACTAAAACGGGCACACCACCACAAAGCACGATCTGTTCTGGATAACTCACCCAGTAAGGTGAGGGAAGTAGTACCTCATCCCCTTCGTCCAGCAATGCTAAAAAAACAAGGTAGAGAGCCATTTTGGCACCGGCGGTGATCACTATCTCAGATGGCGCATACTCTACAGAGTTTTCCTTATGTAGCTTTTCAGACAGAGCCTCTCTTAGCTCTAATATGCCAGCAGAAGGTGTGTACTTAGTCTTTCCGTCCTTTATTGCTTGTGTGCATGCGGATTTTACAAAGTCTGGTGTGTCAAAATCTGGCTCTCCAGCCCCAAAGCCTACCAAATCTACCCCTTTCGCTTTGAGCTCGTTTATCTTTGCAGAAAGTTGTAGCGTAGGAGCGGGCTTTATGTGGGATACTCTTTTGGACAGGCTCATTCTCCAAAAACCTCTTTCTTTATATCTTCTTCCCTACCAAACACTCCCATTATGTGGTAGCCGTTATCCACATGAAGTACTTCCCCCGTTATAGCTCTTGCCCAGTCGCTACATAGGAAAACCGCAGTGTCTCCCACATCTTCTATGGTTATGGCTCTACCAAAAGGATTGACTTTAGTAGTGTGTTCCATCAAAAGGTGAAACCCCGTTATGCTGTAAGCAGCGAGCGTCTTTACAGGTCCTGCAGAGATGGCGTTTATCCTATGACCGTACTTTGCTATGTCGTATGCCAGATACCTCACTGTGCTTTCAAGAGCTGCTTTTGCTATACCCATAACATTGTAATGAGGCACTACCTTTTCCGCACCGTAGTATGTAAGGGTTATGATGGAACCGTTCCTTCCTTCCATGAGGGGTAAAAGCTCCCTTGTGAGCGCTATCAGAGAATAAACGGATATGTCCATAGCTATTTTAAAGCCTTCTCTTGATGTGTCTATAACTCCTCCTTTGAACTCCTCTCTGGGTGCAAAAGCTATGGAATGCACAAAAATGTCAAGCTTTCCCCATGCAGAGCTAAGCGCGTGGGCAAGGTCTTTTACATGCTGGTCCTTTGAAACATCACACTCAAAAATAAGCTCTGAGCCAAACTCCAAAGCTATCTCTTTTACCCTACTTTTTAGCTTTTCGTTGGCATATGTAAAGGCAAGCTCTGCACCTTCTCTGTAAAAAGCTTTTGCTATACCATAAGCGATACTTTTTTCGTTGGCTATTCCAGTAATAAGGGCCTTCTTTCCCTCAAGGATACCCATAAAATCCTCCTTCATTCTTGTAGTATTTTTATAGCTTCTTCAACACTTCCTCCTTTGTGAACTATATGCACCAAAGCCTTGACCATCTTTACCCTATCCTTTGCCTGAAATATATTTCTTCCCACAGATAACCCCCTTGCACCTGCTTGCATGGCTCCCTTTACCATTTCTAAGACTTCCCTTTCTGTTTTCATCTTGGGACCACCTGCTATCACCACTGGAACTGGTGAACCCTCTACCGCAAGCCTGAAGCTCTCTGGTTCTCCGCTGTACGGGACCTTCACTATATCAGCGCCAAGCTCAGCACCTATTCTTGCACAGTGAGCTATCACCTTAGGGTCATACTGGTTTATGTCTTTACCTCTGCCGTAAACCATTGCTAACAGTGGCATACCCCATTCCTCACACACCTTAGCTACATACCCAAGGTCTTTAAGCATCTCTCTTTCCATATCCGCACCTATGTTAACATGTACAGATACACCATCAGCACCAAGTTTAATAGCCTCTTCTACGGTGCACACTAAAACCTTATCATTCTTGGTAGGAGAAAGGTCTGTTGACGCAGAAAGGTGCACAATAAGACCTATGTCTTTACCCCTGCCTCTGTGTCCAGCCTTTACCATACCTTTGTGCAGGACAACTGCGTTGGCACCACCTTCTGCTACATCATCAACCGCAGACCTTATGTCAACTATACCTTCTATAGGTCCAGAACTAACACCATGGTCCATGGGTACTATGATGGTGTTTTTCGTATTCCTGTCTATAATCCTCTCAAGCCTGACCGCTTTGCCTATACTTGTCATTTTTAACCTCCCTTAAACCTAAAGATAATTATTCCTGTTTGCAGAACATTTTCTCTTATAGGCTCAAACTTTATGCGCTTTACGAACTGTATAAGCTTCTCATCTATTTCTGGCACACCGCTTCTTTGTAGCACTTCCAATCTTGAAATTTCTCCCGTAGGCTCTACCCACACTTTTATCTTCAGTGTTGACGGAAGCTCTTCCGAAATCAGTCTAGGCAAGGGTGGGGCGTAAAGAATACCTCTACCTTTACCACCAGAAAAACCCACACCTTCCTTAGACACAACCGCACTCACTTCTCCTATCTCTTTGGTTTTTATTCCTTCTTCCTGCGTTTCTTTTCTACCTTTTACTTTTTGCTCTATCTGTGAAAGCACAGAAACATCTTCTTGAGTTTCCTTGCCAGAAGGTACCTCCACATCCCCCTGCTTTCTATCTATTACCATGGGCGTAGTGTTAGCCACATGCTTGCCTTTAGCTAAGGTGTGCTTTCCTTCCTTGGGCTCAAGGTGTGCATGCCTACCTTTTGAAAACTTAACTTCCTGAGTTACCTGCTTGGGTACTTCAAGGGATACATTCAAAGGGGGTGTTTCTTCTTTTATGTTTATCTTTAGAAGGAAAAGATAGGATAAGAAACTGAATATCAGAAGGTTTACAAAGAGAGATATAAGCCAGTAAAAGAGCTCCTCGGTATGTATCCTGTCAGCCATCTGTTAAGATTATAGCATGTTTTGAACACCTTTGGCGCATAGCAGGACCCTTGTCCCTTTACTCAGTTTACTTTCTATGATGAGCTCAAAATGATGTGCGTCCGCTATAGCTTTCACTATGGCAAGACCCAATCCAAAGCCATCTTTGTCCTGAGCTTCTCTGTAGAACCTTTCAACCACTTTTTCCGTATTCTTTATACCTCTTCCGTTATCTTCAACTACCAAACAGGCATCTTTGTAAAAAACCTTTATGGAACCACCTCTCTGCGTATACTTGTAGCTGTTTTCTACCAGATTACCTATGGCTATCTTAAGATAGTCCTTGTCTGCAAGGATCTCCACATCCTTATCTAAGTATTCCACTTTAAAGTTATGGGTTTGTTTTATAAATTCGTACTCTTCATCTATCTCTGCCAAGAGCTCATTTACGCTTACAGGTAAAAGCCTAAGAGGAATGCCTGACTCAAGTCGCATAAGTAGTATAAGATGGTTCATAAGGCGTTCCATTTTGTTTGTTTGTACTAACATGTTTTTTACTACCTGTCTTAGCTTGTTTCCATCTTTGTAAATGCCCATACTTATCAGCTCCAGCTGTCCTTTTATGTAAGTTAGCGGTGTTTTTAATTCGTGTGCCATACCCGCTATAAATTCCTTCTGCCAATCAAAGGTTTTTTGGAGTTTTTCTATCATGTCTCTGTAAGCGTTTTGAAGTACGCCAAACTCATCTGTGCTATTGCTTTTTTCGATCTGTACATTTATGTTCCCCCTGTAGACTTCCCGTGAAATTTCTGTTAGATATCCCAAAGGCTTTAAAAGATGTTTTATAAAAATCATAAGAAGTAAAGTTATCATCAGGGATATCACAAGTGAAAAAGAAGTCATGAAAAACAAAAGCCTTCTCTGTATGCCTTCTATTTTTTCCATCTTTCCCAGAAGAATCAGTTTGTAATCGCCTATGTCCTTGACGATAAAAGCATAATCATGTAAAAGTCCTTTTTTATTAGTTAAAAGGAACATAACATCATCTTGTGTTAAGTGTGGGTCTTCACCGTCCAAGAAAGGCTCTTTATGTAATATTTTACCCTTTTTATCCACTACCAAGCTTGCTATTTCTCTGGAGACCACATCAGAAGCAAGTAAGTTTATGTACTTGTTTGGATTAGTGTGCAGGTTTTTATAAAACTCTACAGCAGGTTTTATCTGATAGTCCATATAGTCATAGGTGTAGTTTAGGAGAAGTTCTCTTACTGTGGCAATGGTAAAAAGAGTTATACTCAACATACTCACTAAGTACGCACCTACGAAAAAAATTAAGAACTTTAATCTAACTGACATCTTGTGGTTTGAGCATGTAACCCATACCTCTAACTGTGTGTATAAGTCTTGGGGGTTTGTCCCCTAACTTCTTCCTTAGGTTTTTTATGTAAACATCCACTACATTAGAATTTTCACCATAAGCAGAGCCCCATACTTTTGCGAACAGCTTTTCCCTACTTAACACTTCTCCTGCATGCTGTGCAAGCACCTTGAGAAGCTTGAACTCTCTGTTAGTAAGCTTTATGTTGCGCCCTCTGTAATACACCTCATAAGACTTAGGATTTATCAAGAGCTCTCCTATTTTTATAACTTCTCTTTCTTCTCTTTTATACCTTCTTAGAACAGCGTTTATCCTTGCGAGCAGTTCCTTAAAAGAAAAGGGCTTGGTTATGTAATCATCAGCGCCCGCAAAGAGTCCCTCTATCTTATCCTCCAGTTGGGATTTTGCTGTGATCATAATTACTGGGACATCTTTTACCTCTCTTATCCTTTTGAGAACCCTTATGCCGTCAAACTTAGGTAGCATTATGTCAAGAAGGATAAGGTCATAATCTTCCTCCATGGCAGACCTCATAGCAGAAAAACCATCCTTTACCCAAACTACGCTGTAGCCACTATGACGCAGACCCTCCTTTATCATCTCTGCCAAGTAAGCGTCATCTTCAACGAGAAGCACTTTCATCGGGAAACTTTATAAACTCCTCCACATCCATAATTTTAAACACATCTCTATAAGGCTGTAAAGCAGACTCCAACGCTTCTTCCAACTTTTTCTGCCCTAAGGTTCTATAACCTATGTCCAGAAGTGTAGAGAGGAAAGATAGGATGGCATCGTCCTCTTCCTTGGGATTTTTCCTATACTTTATGGACCCCTCCTCATGAAGGAATATATCTGAAGAAGCTACATAACCCATAACGCTTTGACTTACATCGCTTGCGTGCTTAAGAAGTATGCCATAAACGAGGTTTATAAGAAAGAGATAAACTACAGCGGACATATTACCCATAGGTTCATAAAGCACAAGGTCCATCCAGAAAGGTTTTTCAAGCTTTAGTTGTGAAACTACCTTTATATAACCCCGCTCCTCCTGTAATATACCTCTAAGGTTTCCCTCTTCATAGAGTAAGTGAAAATTTCTCTGAGGTGTATAAAGCGTAATAAGACCGCTACTCTTTGACCTGCTGATGCCCATAAACACCTTACCTACCTCAATAAAGTCGTTGGGAAGGTTGTTTACACTTTTTTTCTCTGAGTTTTTTAGCATGTATAGGTTTATGGAGGTAGCATCCATACTCACCACATTTACTTGCATAGAGCTGTTAGGATTTAGGAAAAACTCAAAGACATCGTAATTGACCGGATAAAGGCTTATAGGTTTGCCTTTTACATAGTATAGTTCAAACTCTTGCGTTTTTAAAAAACCTGTAAACCTACTCAGTTGCAAGTTTTCAAGTATACTACTAAGGTTTATCTTTTTTGCTTCCACATCCTTTATAAGGTACTCTACATAAAGCTTCTCTTCTTTTTCTTCACCAACATTGTAAAACTGGTGTATGTCAAGGGATCCCTGCAATAAAAGTTCTTTTACTTTTCTTAGTGTGTCCAGTATACTCTCTTCAGAGGAACTTATGATTTCATATAGGCTTTTTTCGTTATACCTTTCCATACCTTCAAAGGGTCTTTGTGCTTTTAGAACCGCAAAAGGCGTTATAACTTTTTCTATTAAGCTTTTAAGCTCAGTGGATATAAGCTGTAGCTGTAAAACTAACTCTTCTGCTTGAAGAGGTCGCTCAAGGATCAGAAAGTTTTCCTGCAGCTTGTCCTCTCTAAATGTGAAAAAGCCTTCGGGGTTTTCTAAGACTTCAGACATGTGATAAAAAAGCAAAGCGGTCTTATTTCTCACATTACCGCTCTGAATATTCGGGGTAGAAAATGCCTTCACATAACCCTTTTCCACATAAAGGGATACGAAACTTCCATTAGAAAAGAAGTCTAATATCCCCTCTTTGTTTATCAAACAGCTGTTTATAATATCTATCACATCTTGCGCGGTATTTATGTATCCCGAAAGCATCTTAACCTACCATCTGTTTTACTTTGCGTATCAGGTTACTGGTAAGTAAGTTAAAGGTTTTCATAACACCTTCACCTTTTATGGCACTGGCAGATATGGCAGTTATACCTTCTGGGTTTATTTTTTTCTCCAATGTTTCAAAATCAAGAGCGTTGGGAAGATCCATCTTGTTGTATTGAATAACGATGGGAAGGTTATCGTAGCTTTTTCCCATCTTTCTTAAGTCATCTTTGAGTAGCTTTAAAAACTCCAAATTTTCCTCAAGCCTTTCTTTCTGCGCATCCGCAACAAAAACCACACCATCCACACCTCTTATAACAGTAAGCCTTATATCCCTGTATATATCCTGCCCGGGTACTGTATAAAGAGCAAAGGAAACCTCCATATTGCCCACATCTATCTTTTTCGTAACAAAGTCAAACACTAAGGTTCTCTCTCCGTGAGTATCTATCTTCATCAGATTAAGCCCTTCTCTTTGTGCGAGCTTTTCAAGATTTGTAGTTTTACCAGATTGAGCAGGACCATAGTACACCACTTTGAGCCTTATAAGTTTCTTGCTCACATCAAGCAACATCTTCTACCCCCCTTAGCATTATATTCCCCCAAGTGAGACATCTCTCACACAGAGGTACATAACTATTATAACTCTCACCACATGAACATACCCACGGTTTATAGAGTTTTTGCAAAATCTCACCACAGGTTTTGTCCAGATCCCTGTGGGATTCTGAAGAAATAGCTATGAGCTTTAAAGGTTCAGAAACTTTATCAAGAAGGGGTTTTATTTGAGTAAAGAGACTAAGCTTTATGTAGATGCTTACAAGCACTTCTGGGTTTATGCTCTCTTGTTTTTCCCTGATGATGTCCATAATTTGGGTCAATCTTTCTTCATCTTGATGCAAGATGGCAAGTACCTTGTTTTGTATGCCTACGGAGAAGACCTTATCTAATTGCTTTTTTGCTTCCTTTACATCTCCTTTTTCAAGTAAATACTTTATCCAAATGGCCTGAGTGTAAAAAGCTTTGTATGCGTCCAAAGCTTTCTTCAAGAGTTCTTCTCTGTTTTCCGATAAGATTTCAGAAGCGTATGCAAGTACCTCCGAAAAAACCTTTTTTTGCATGTCCTTTTCCCACTTTTCACACAGCTTGATGATCTTTTCCTGATAATTTACACAGAGGAGTATATCCTTTTCCAAAAAGCTTAGGTCTCTTAGTCCTTTTAAGGCAGTTAAGTTATGGGGATCCTTTGAAAGGGCAGAAAGAAAGCTCTCCTTAGCCTTTTGATAATCTTTTGCTTTGAGCAAGTAATAACCAATCAGAGCGTCTACAAGTCCTCTTTCTCTATTGAACTTTAGTTCTTGGGCTCTGTAGATTTCCCCCTTCTCCACTAAGGCTTTGAGTGTAATAAGTGCCACCTCTTCTCTCTTTTTTGAAGCTGATAGTAGTTCTCCTTCAGCTTTTTGAAAATAGCCACGAGCTAAATGGGATATACCGTTCATCAGTCCTTCCCTGAACTTACTTTGTCTTATGTCCTTTATCAAGAAGTACAAGGTGGGAAGTATAAAACCTAGGGAGAAAGAGAAGAGTATTATTACAAAAAGAGGAACTTGGTAAGCCATACCAAAAAAGTTCAGTTGAACATAGTACGCATGCTGGGCAACAAACACTAGGAACAAAACTATAAAAGCTACCGCAACAAGCACCTTTATAAAATTCATACCTCAACCCTCCTTGCGGTTCCATAAAGCCACTCTAAATCATAATATTCCCTCCACTCTTTCTGAAATATGTGCACTATAGTATCAAGATAGTCTATAAGTATCCAATGGGCGTTTTCTAAACCTTCTATATGATCTGGTTCTATGCCATGTTTCCCAAGCTCTTGAGTTAGATAGTCCGCAAGGGCTTTTGCATGAACGGATGAGTTTGCAGTTGCTATCACAAAGTAATCTGCTATGTTGGTAAATTCTGAAACATCAAGCACTACTATGTCTTCACCTTTTTTGTTTTCAAGAAGATCCTTTATAAGCTTCAACTTTTCCGTCATCTCTTTATATACTTTTTAAGCTCTCTGTAGTAGCTGTTTTCTCCATAGACACTTTTGTACTTTTCCATGTTTTTTACCCCTTCTTGGTAGCTCTCCTCTGCTATCTGCTTCCACCTTTTTATTTCCCCCTCAAGGAACTCCATTCTTTTCTGGATGGCTCTTTTGTCATCTTCCGTTTTTGCTTCTTTGAAGCGTTTTTTAGCTTCCTCCACCCATTCTCTGTACTTTTCCTCTTGTCTTTTTGCCTGAAACCTCACCAAAAGTAGAGATTTTATATACCTAAAAGACACTTCTGCGTCCGATATCTGGTCTGGATAGTTTATGAGCAGATCCCTGTATCTTAAAGATGCTGAGTAGTAGTAGCCAAAGTTTTCGTAAAACCTACCTATAAGGTACTCATGCATTGCAAGTTTCTTCTGTGCTTCTTCCATTATGCTTCTCACTCTATCTGCGTAAGGACTTTGGGGAAACTTACTTAAAAAGTCTTTTGCCTTGTCTATGGCTCTAAGGGTATAGGTTTGATCCCTATAGGGGTCTGGTGCCACTTTCATATAACTGTCTATTAACATAAAGTAAGCCTTCTGTGTCTCTGGTATGTCCGGGTAGTAGAAGAGAAAGTCTTCAAGGTAAACTACTGCGTTTATATAATCCTTCTTCATATAATAGCTTTCTGCTATGGCATACTTTGCATCCTTTATCTGCTCGGGTGTAAGGTTCTCAAGATACTTGAGGGCTTCTTTGAGTTTCTCTACTGTTTTTGAGTAGTCTCTGTTGGCATACGCTGTCATGCCTTCTTGGTAATACTCAACAGCGTACTTGGCTCTTTTTTCTTCTGTCATCTTGGCACAGCTGAAGATAAGCATAAGAAGTCCTAAAAGTACAAACTTTCTATGCCTTGTAATGTATCTCATAGTCATTGTAATCCACATTTGGGTCTTCAACTAAGTTCACATACTTTATTCCGCTTTTTTCTATCACATTTTTCACCACATTCAAGCTTTGAGGGTTTACATGCAGATGAATAACGCCATGAATATCACTCTTTAGGTATCTATCAAGTTCAAAAGCTAACAGACTTTTACTGCGCACTTTTCCTTTTCCCCTGCACAGTGGACAACTTTCGGTAAGTAGGGAAGATAGACTCTCACCACTTTTTCTTCTGGCTATTTCCAAAAGCCCAAGCTTTGTAAAACCGTAAATCTGAACATTACAAGCTTCTTCCCCAAAAGATTCTTGCAACGCTTTTATAACTAAGTCTCTATTTTCTTGCTTCTTCATATCAATAAAGTCTATAACAATTATACCACCTATGTCCCTGAGTATTATCTGCCGAGCTATCTCTTTTGCTGCTTCCAAGTTGGTGTTCTTTGCGTTTTCTTCATGAGATTCCCCATAGGGTTCTCCACTGTTTACATCAATTACCGTCATGGCTTCTGTTTCTTCTATGACCAAATAACCTCCCCCTTTTAGCCAAACATACTTACTGAGCATCTTTCTGAAGGTTTCGTGTATTCTGTACTTGCTTATATAAGCGCCAACATCTTTAACATACACGGTCTTTTTTACCAAAGAAGGTTCAAACTCCTCAAGGAAGGATACTATATCATTCCACACATAAGGACTGTCTGCTACTATCTCTTCAAGCTCGTGCCAGTGGTCCTTTATCAACTTTACATAAGAAGGATACTCTTCAAGAAGTATGCCCGGTTTTTTTTGAGCGGAGGATCTTTTTAAAATTTTGAGCCACATTTTTTTTAGGTTATCTAGGTCCTTTATGATCTCCTCCTCGCTTGCTTTTGAAGCATGTCTCCTGAATATAACACCACAGTTAGACCCATATTGGGAAAGCAAGCGTGAAGCCATATCCTTTAACCTCTCTTTTTCTTCCTTTTCTAGTTTTGAAGAGTATTTTACTTCGTTTGTGTTAGGCAGGTATATAACATACTTGCCTATTAACTTTATCCTTCTTGTCAGCTTCGCTCCCTTTTCCCCTACTGGTTCTCTCAGTACTTGTACGATCACTTCCTCTCCCACCTTTACAGGAGATGTATGCTCTCCTTTACAGGGGGACTTAAGAGGTAAATAAGCTTCCTTCTCAAGCCCTATATCAACAAAAGCTCCGTCCATACCTTTTACTAACTTCTTTACCTTACCTTTGAATATACTATCCGTTATCCTCAAAAGACCTCGCCGTTCCACCTTTATCTTTTGTATTTCTTCCCCTTCTATCAGGAAAGAAAAAAAACCTTCCTGATTAGAAAGCACCAACAAGCTCTTTGCCATCAAAAATATATTAACACTAAAAAGGTAGAGCTTTATATTATAATGTTTTACAACCATGCTTATAGCTAAGCATCTTCCATCTGCAAAGGATGCTCGTATATACATGTCTGTTGAAAGAACTTACTTGGGTTATATAAGGCTTTCCCTTTACACCCTGTCTTTTGCGGTTTTCCTAAGGAAGCTGGAGGTGCTTGCAGATATAACACAGAAGATACATGTATCCGTGTTTTTGGAAAATGTAGCCATAGCTTTATCCATAGTGGGTACTTTTCTTATAGTTGCAGGCATACTTACTTTTTACTTGGACATAAAATACATAGAAGGAGGTATAGAAGTGTCCCCAAAAGAAGTTACTGACCCAAGGATTTATATGGCTGCGGAGAGGACATTCCTCGCATGGATAAGGACTTCTATAGCCCTAATAGTCTTTGGCTTTGTTATAGAGAAGTTTGAATTTTTCTTAGAACAGTTAGAGAAAGTATTCAACATACATCTGAGAGGTGATCACAGGACTCTCGTAAGCGTAGGAGTTTTCATAATAATTGTAGGACTCTTCACGCTTATACTTGGTACCATAAACTTTTATAGAACTATAAAGCAGGTGGATGTAGGTTATTACAGGACACACACATGGCTTTATAAAATTTACGGTGCTGTAATATTCTTTGCATGTTTGGTTCTAACCTTTTATGTTCTCAAGATCATCTGAAACATAAGTTAAAATTATTGCTACCATGAGGGCTTACGATGTAATAATTGTTGGTGCAGGTGGTGCTGGGTTACGCACAGCCATAGAATGTGCAAGGGATGAAGATATAAAAATAGCAGTTGTATCAAAGGTTTATCCTACGCGCTCCCATACGGGTGCAGCGCAGGGTGGTGTAAACGCTGCGCTGGGTAATGTGATAAAAGATGACAGTCCCGAAACGCATGCCTATGACACCATAAAAGGTTCAGATTTTTTAGCTGATCAGGATGCTGTCTTTTTCATGTGTGAAAACGCCCCCGAGGTCATATACGAGCTTGACAGGTGGGGTGTACCTTTTTCAAGGCTTCCTGATGGAAGGATAGCCCAAAGACCTTTCGGAGGTGCTTCCTTCCCAAGAACTGTCTTTTCCGCAGACAGGACAGGCCATGTGATATTACACACTCTTTTTGAACAGGCACTTTCTAAAGATAACATAGACTTTTACAACGAGTTTTTCCTAATAGACATTTTGCACAACGGTCAGAGGGTAAAAGCGGTTAGCATATACGATATAAAGAACGGTGAGGTTATAACACTCAGGACCAAGGCGGTAGTCTTAGCAACAGGAGGCTTTGCAAGGATTTATTGGCAGAGAAGCACCAACGCAGTAGGTAATACGGGGGATGGTGTAGCGGTGGCTTTACGCAACGGTGTGCCCCTCAAAGACATAGAGTTTATCCAGTTCCATCCTACGGGACTTGCCAAAACGGGTATACTACTTTCTGAAGCCTGTCGCGGTGAAGGTGGGTACCTGCTTAACAAATTTGGGGAGCGTTTTATGTCCAGGTACGCACCAGAAAAGATGGAACTTGCACCAAGAGACATGGTATCAAGAGCCATAGAGTACGAAATAAGAGAAGGCAGAGGCATAGGAGAAGGGACATCTGCATATGTCTATTTAGACTTAAGACACTTGGGGGAGGAGAAGATAAAAGAAAGGCTACCGCAAGTGCGTCAGCTCGCCATAGATTTTGAAGGTGTAGATCCCGTCACAGACCTTGTTCCCATAAGGCCCACCGCCCATTACTGCATGGGGGGTATCCATGTGGAAAACTACATAACTTCTTCTACACCTCTTGAAGGGCTATATGCTGTAGGTGAGTGTGCCTGTGTATCCGTACACGGAGCTAACAGACTGGGTGGAAATTCCTTGATAGAGCTTTTAGTTTTCGGTAAGTTCTGTGGTATAGCGGTAAGGGAGTATGCCAAGTATAACCAGCATCTACCCCTAACAAAAGCGGAAGAAAACGCCGGAAGGGAGTATATTGAGAAACTTATGAAAAGGGAAGGTTCAGAAAAGCTTGCACAAGTAAGAAGGAGATTGGGTGAAATAACATGGGAAAAAATGGGGATCTTTAGGGACGAAAAGTCTTTAACCTCTGCTTATGAGGAGCTATCAGAACTTCTTGAAAGGTGGGAAAACATACCACTGGTGGACAAGTCAAAAGTCTTCAACACTAATCTTATAGAGCTTATGGAACTTAGGAACATGATAGAGATGGCAAGAGCGGTAGCCTTCTGTGCTCTTCACAGGAGGGAATCAAGAGGGGGTCATTACAGGGAAGACTATCCAGAAAGGGACGATGAGAACTTTCTTAAACACACTTTAGTAAAGCAGGAGGACGGAAGACTAACCATAGAATACATACCCGTTAGGATCACCAAGTATCAGCCTGCCGAGAGGAAGTATTGATGAGAGTAGGCATTTTAGGAGGCGGACAGCTTGGTTGGATGACCATTTTAGAGGGCAGAAAATTGGGTTTTGAGTTTTTTGTTCTTAATAAAGATCCCAAAGCGCCCGCTTGTAAGGTAGCGGACGCATGCTTCACACCAGAGCAAGCGGAAACTTTTCTAAAGAGTTGTGATGTGATAACTTATGAATTTGAACATATAGAGCAAGGACTAGTAGAAAAGGTTTCTCACCTTCTTAGTCCTTCTGCAGAAGTTTTAAAGTTAAAATTCAGTAGGATACAAGAGAAGTCCTTTTACAGGAAGATGGGATATCCCACTGCAGAGTTTACTTTTGCTAAAGGAGAGGAGCTTTACAAAAAGCTTGTAGAATTTGGGCTCCCTGCAGTAGTTAAAGCGGAAAAGCTTGGTTATGATGGGAAAGGTCAGTATTTGGTAGAAAGTCTTTTTGGGATGGATGAGATATTTAAAAACCACTCAAAAAGTGAGAACTTTCTAGTGGAAAGGCGCGTGAACTTTCTTTTTGAGTTTTCTCTTATAGGCGTAAGAAGTAAAAGGGGAGATGTAAGGGTCTATCCCATGACCATAAACCATCATGAAAAAGGTGTGTTGCTATACAACTACACAAGCAGCATGCATATAAAGGAAGCGCATAACATACTAACATCTCTTATGGAGGATCTAAATATTGTGGGTCTTTTGGCGGTTGAATTTTTCTTCTGCCAAGATGGTAAGGTGCTTATAAACGAAATGGCTCCAAGACCTCATAACACAGGACATTACACTTTGGACGGTTGCTATACATCTCAGTTTGAAAACCTTCTGAGAGCCATAGCGAACCTACCGCTTGGTTCTGCAAAGCTGAAGTTACCCTCTGGTATGGTAAACCTTCTAGGCGCGTCCATACAGGATATAGATGTGGAAGGTCTACTATCCTTAGAAGGCATAAAGCTTTACTGGTATGGAAAAGAAAAAAGAGAAAGAAGAAAGATGGGACACATCAACATAGTGGCAAACACACAAAAAGAAGTGGAAGAAAAAATAAAATCAGTATTGTACCTTACATACCAAACCCAGCGTGTTTAGGTCAGCCTTTTAACCTACTGGCTAACTCTTCAAGCACCTCACAGACATCAACATTTCTTATGGTTAACATAAGGAGCATATGGTAAAGCAAGTCCGAAAGCTCTGCCTTTATAGGTTCTTTTTGTCCGTTCTTTAGAGCTATCAAGCTTTCCACTGCTTCCTCTCCAAACTTCTGAAGCACTCTGTCCTCACCTTGTGTGTAAAGTTTGTAGGTGTAAGAATCTTCTCTTCTTTCCTCTATTCTGCTTCTTATAACATCTTGTAACCTTTGCAGGATCTCAAAAGGCAGGACTTTTTTGACTTTTTCCCCGTTAATACTTCTGAAAAAGCAGTTTCTTTCTCCCGTATGGCAAGCCTTGTCCTTCTCCTGCTTTACTATGTACACAAGAGTGTCTTCATCACAATCTACTCTGACCTCCATAACTTTTTGGAGTTCACCAGAGGTTTCTCCCTTCTTCCAGATGGATCGCCTTGACCTTGAGTAATAGTGAGCATAACCTGTCTGAAGCGTCTTTTCTAATGCTTCTTGGTTTGCCCAAGCAAACATCCTTATCTCACCAGTCCTGTAGTCTTGCACTACCACAGGAATAAGCCCTTCTTCGTTGAACTTAAGATACATCACGCCATTGCCTCGTAAGCCTTTTTTGCCATAAAAAGCTGGTATCTGATAGCCTTAGATATTATATTAATGGTCTTTATTATCTCATCAGAGGACAGAAGGTCCACCTGAGTACCAAACCTTTCTATAAAGGATACTATACTTTTTATCTTTGAAACGACGGGTTGACTATCCACCCTTAGGTGTTCTATAAATATGGGAGATGAAGCTTCTAAATAGGGAAGCATAAAACCTGTCCAGGATAAGGCTTCCGCTGTCAGCATGACTGCGTACTCTCTTGTATAGCTGTCTGATATGTCTTGCAGTGAACTTATTACTTCTGAAACGAGCTCAAGCATTTCCATGTGTGCGTAAAGCATGTCAATGGTGGTGGGTATAGAAAGCTTCACCCATTGTCCTTCTACGATGAGGATTAGGCTTGCAAGTTTTTGTTGAGCGGTGATGAGATCCTCAAGCCTTTCTATTAGTATACGCAGTGGTATGTCCCTCATAGTATGTATCTGGAGAGCTCCACATCTTTTACTAAACTTTCTAATTTTGCCCTAACGAACTTGGCATCTACTATTATATGCTGTCCCTCCATATCAGGTGCGTTAAAAGATATGTCCTCAAGCAGTTTTTCCATAACCGTGTGCAAACGCCTTGCTCCTATGTTTTCCGTCTTATTGTTTGCTTCTTCTGCTATCCGTGCTATTTCTTCTATGGCATCCTCAGTAAATTCCAACTCAACACCCTCTGTTCTTAAAAGCTCTGTATACTGTTTGGTGAGCGCATTTTTAGGTTCTTTTAATATGCGTATAAAGTCTTCCTTTGTGAGGGGACTAAGCTCAACCCTTATGGGAAACCTTCCCTGAAGTTCAGGTATGAGGTCTGAAGGTTTAGCCATGTGGAAAGCACCAGCAGCTATGAAGAGTATGTGATCCGTCCTAACAGACCCGTATTTGGTCTTTACCGTTGTGCCTTCCACTATGGGTAAAAGGTCTCTTTGAACACCTTCCCTTGAAACGCCAGGACCTACGCCGGGAGTTTTGACCGCTATCTTGTCTATCTCGTCTATAAATATTATCCCGAAGTTTTCCGCTCTGTGTATGGCATCACGGGACACTTCTTCTGGGTCTATGAGCTTTTCAGCTTCTTCCTGTTCAAGAAGAGGCAAAGCTTCTTTTACCTTCAGTTTCCTCCTCCTTCTTGTGGGCATAATACTACCAAGCATATTTTTTATTTGCTCTTCTAAGTCCTCAAGCCCTGGAGGTCCAGCTATCCCTATGAAAGGTGCCGCCTTCTCTTGGATGTCTATCTCTATGATCTTTTCGTCAAGCTCACCACTTCTTAGTTTTTCTCTCATGGTTTCTCTTTTGCCTACATCTTGTGACTCTCTTATACCAAAGCTGAGCTGTTGGGGGACAAGATAGTCAAGTATCCTCTCTTCTGCAGACCTTTTAGCCCTTTCCTTTACTTTTTGTATCTTTTCCTGCTTTACCATCTGGTAGGATACTTCTACGAGCTCCCTTACCATAGACTCCACATCCCTACCCACATAGCCTATCTCTGTGTACTTAGTTGCCTCAACTTTTATAAAAGGTGCCTTTATTAGCTGTGCCAATCTCCTCGCTATCTCTGTTTTCCCAACCCCTGTTGGACCTATCATAAGTATGTTTTTGGGTGCTATTTCGTCTCTTATGTGTTCGGGAAGTCTTTGTCTTCTCCACCTGTTTCTGAGAGCTATGGCTACTGCCTTCTTTGCTTGTTCCTGACCTACTATGTACTTGTCAAGCTCTTCCACTATCTTTTTGGGAGTTAGCTCTTCAAGGAGGTCAGAAAGGGATCTCGTCATCATCGTTAAACTCACTTCTTGTGGTTTCTTCTTCCGTTTCCTTCACTATTTTTTCAAGGAAAAGGTCTATGTTAGCAGGAAATCTTTCAAACTCAAAGTTCACAGGAAATACTCTTCTTATAACATCAACGGGTGGTGCTCCTATACCTACAGAAGGCAATATACTTTTAGGCACTTTTCTTGACGCTTCCGTGTAAGCCATTTTGTAAGCGGTTCTTAGAGCGGTCTCTATATCCGTAAATCTTTCCACTTCATCACCAAACTCATACAGCACTATGTCGTAAGCATTTCTTTTAAACTCTTCCCAGTTTTTTATCTCCGTTATGTACTTCCTGCCTTCCCACTCTTTTGTAATTACCACACCCTCGTCTAACAGCTTAAAGGTGATTATGTAATAGTCAATAAGATGCCTGTCTGCATAAACATCTGTGAAGAAGAAAAATTCCATAATGCTTTTATAATATAGCATACATGAAGATAATTTCCACCTCTGAAGAGCAAACCCTTAAGCTGGGAAGACAAATGGGCAGGTCTCTTAAAGGTAATGAGGTTATATGTCTTGTGGGAGAGCTTGGCGCGGGTAAAACTACCCTCGTAAAGGGTATAGCACAGGGTATGGAGATCTTAGACGGTTATCAGGTCAGAAGCCCCACCTTTACCCTTGTGAATGAGTATCCCACAAAAAGAGGGAAGCTTATACATGTGGACCTTTACAGAGTAAAAGACTTTGATATCACAGAGTTTATCGGTCAAGGTGTTCTGCTAATAGAGTGGCCCACGGATCTGAGTTGTTGTGATGTGATCATAAGGATAGAGTTTTTGCCCGAGGGAAGACTTATAATTCTTGAGCATGCTGAGAGTTTACAGCTTACAGATAAGACCCACATTTGGTAAAGTGGAAGAGAACCTAAAGAAGGTTATAGAACTTCTTTCGGAAGTAAAAGAAGGTTCTGTGATCTTCCTACCTGAAATGTGGCAGTGTGGGTTTGATTACGAAAATATGAAAAAGCACGCACAGGCAACCCAAGAAGTCTTAGAGGAACTCTCAAAGCATTCAAAGGAGAAAAGCTTAACCTTAGTTGGAACTTACCCTACCCAAGAAGGAAGGTGCATTTACAACACAGCTATAGTAATAGGCAAGGGACAAATATTGGGACAGAGGCATAAAATAAAACTCTTCCCTCTTTACCAAGAAGACAGGTTTTTCTGTGCTGGCGTTGAAAACACAGTTTTCCAAACGCATTTTGGGAGCTTAGGCGTCCTTATATGCTTTGAGCTGAGGTTCACAAGCTTGGTGTTAGAACTCAAAAAACAGCAGGTTCAGATGTTAGGGGTGCCTGCCATGTGGGGAAACAAAAGGAAGGAACATTGGCAACTCTTTACCAAAACAAGAGCTGTGGAGCTCCAAGCTTACCTTATAGCTTCCAACGCATGGGGAAAAGTAGGAGAAGAAGATTATGCCGGTTGTTCTGGTATATACGACCCTTGGGGAAGCGTGCTTTCTTACGCAGAAAAAGGGGATATACTTCTGTCAGCACACATAGAACTTGCACAAGTAAAAAAGGTAAGAGAGTCCCTGCCGGTAGGTGACTAAACAGTGAGCTTCTTCATATGGCATAGCCTGTTGAGACAAGTTATCCGCACCCTATCCTTGTTTATGCAAAGCTCTGTTATACCAGCGTTGTCCATGTGTATGTTCCAAAGGTTTTCAAGCCCAAGTCCTACGGACAGACATATCAAGGCATGAAGGGTGCCTCCGTGTGCAACTATAAGTATGTTCTCGTATGGATTTTCTTTTATATCTTCTAAAAAGCTCCTCACCCTACTTTCAAACTCTTTCATGCTTTCCTGAGTGGGAAGGGGGTTTTTAAGCGGGTTGGCAAGCCAATTTAAAAAAAGTTCTCTGTTTTCTTCTAACATACTCCAAAAGTGCCTTCCTTCATACTCACCAAAAGACATCTCCCTTAATCTTTCATCTACTATAGGCTCAAGGTGTAGTATGTCTCCTATGGTAAGTGCTGTCTTGTATGCCCTTCTTTGCGGAGATGTGTATATGACTTGTACATTCTTATCCGATAGCTCCTTAGCGGTAAGCCTTGCCTGAACAAAACCCAGAGGAGTAAGGTCGCTGTCAAGCCTGCCTTGGAATATGCCCTTTTCGTTGTACTCGCTCTGTGCGTGTCTGACCAGAAAAAGGCGCTTCATAACCGCTAAATGCGTTATCATTATATCACATCATGCTTATAAAAGAGTGGAGCCTTTTTATAGACCAAGTAAGACAGTTCTTCAAACAAAGAGGCTATCTTGAAGTTTATACCAACATATTACAGAAATACCCCAACATAGATCCGTATGTGGAACCTTTCAAGCTTGAGTGGGAAGGCACAGGAAACTGTCCAAGCATCTTTTGGCTCAGGACATCACCAGAAAACTCCATGAAGAAACTGCTTAGCAAGTATCCCGTGGATATGTTCCAAATAGGTAAGGTGTTCAGGAAAGATCCGTGCGGAAAGCTTCACAGACCCGAATTCACTATGCTTGAGTGGTATAAGATAGGAAAGGATTACACTTATCTTATAGAAGAAATAGGACAGCTTCTTAGATATCTTGGGTTGTCAGATGGCTATAAAACTGTAAGGCTTGAGCATGCTTTTGAAGAGTATGCTGGTGTGATACTTTCTGAAGATGAGGAAATTTTTAAGAACAATCTAATATCTTACGGTTATCCCTTTGAGGAAGATGAAGACTGGGAAACCCTCTTTTACAGGATATACATACAAGTAGAAAAGCATTTGGGTTGGGAAGCGCCCACCTTTATAACCCACTTTCCTACAAGGCTGAGCGCTTATGCCAAGATAAAGGATGGTTATGCAGAAAGGTTTGAACTTTACATAAAAGGTGTAGAGATAGCCAACGGTTGGACAGAAGAGACATCAAAAAGTGAGATAGAAAGGAGGATGAAAGATTACCTGCAAGAAAGAAACATACCTATTGACAAAGAACTTCTTATCGCCTATGAAAGCTTTCCTCCGTGTGCCGGCTGTTCCATAGGTCTTGAAAGATTGTTTATGGTTTTGCAAGGTATTGATAGCATAGAAGAGCTTGACTTTATAAGTTGATGTACTTTATACCTTCTTGGGTTATTATGGCGGTAATGTTCTCTGCGGGTGTTATGTCAAAAGCCAAGTGAAGAGCTCTGCTTTCTTTGGGTGCAAAACTGCAACTCTTGAAGGACTTTACTTCTTCTTCAGACCTTTCCTCTATGGGTATGTTTTCTCCACTTTCCGTGTGCGGGTCAAAAGTGGAGGTGGGTGCAACTACATAGAAAGGTATGCCGTGAGCTTTAGCAAGCACAGAAAGGGTGTAAGTACCAATTTTGTTTGCCACATCCCCCCTTTTAGTGATTCTGTCTGCACCCACCAAAACTGCGTCTATGAGCCCCTTTTTCATGAGAAATCCTGCTGTCATGTCTGTTATTATCGTATGGGGTATGCCTTCTTTGAGAAGTTCCCATGCGGTAAGCCTTGATCCCTGAAGGTAAGGTCTGGTTTCGTTTACAAACACATGTACCTTTTTACCTGAGTAATGGGCAGACCTTATAACTCCCAAAGCAGTCCCCCAGCCTGCTGTTGCTAGGGCTCCCGTGTTGCAGTGAGTAAGCACATTAGCACCGTCAGGTAGCAAGTCCTTACCTAACTCTCCCATTCTTCTGTTGGCTGTATAATCTTCTTGCTCTATACTCATGGCTTCTTTTTCGGGGTCTTTACCCTCCTTAAGAGCTTTCATCATCCTCTCCAATGCCCAAAAGAGGTTATAAGCAGTGGGTCTTGTATTTCTAAGAACTTGATAAACCTTTTGCGGATCTTCTTTTCTAATTCCCAACAGAAAACCGTAGCTTGCAACACAACCTATGGCAGGCGCACCTCTTACAGCCATGATTTTTATAGCGTCAGCTACCTGTATATGATCCGTAAGCCTAAGCCAGACCTCTCTTTCCGGAAGCTCCCTCTGATCAAGCAAAAGTAGGTGATCTCCTCTCCAGTAAAAGGCTTTTACTTCCATAGCTCATCTCCATATTTCTCTTTTAGCTCCAGCTCAAGCAAAAACATGTACTTTAAAAATACATAAAAGAAGGTGGAAAAGGCAACAGCAAGCCCGCGCAAGCCGTCAAGAAAACCCAGCTTAAGGAAGTAAACCTTGAAGGCTGACCAAAAAGGATTAAACAAAAGGTTGTAAAGTCTAAATTTCCTTCCCTCTTTTTTCATGTTTTCTGCCATTATTTTAGCGTATTCCAAAGACTTGGCGTAATGGTGGTAAAGGCTCTTAAAAGAGTAGTGGTTAAGATATCCCCTTAACTTTCCTACCTTTCCGGAAAATAAAGCCTTTTCGTGAAGCCTTCCCTCAAAGCGCACCTTACCTTTCCTAAAAAGTCTGGCTCTCCACTCGGGTTGCCAAGTATGCGATAAAAACCTTCCCATGTAGTAGGTTCTCCTGTTGACCATATAAACTTCAAACTCACCAGAATTTATGGCTATCTTTACCGAATGTTTAAGTTCTTCTGTTAGCTCCTCATCCGCGTCCAAAACAAACACCCATTCCCCCTCACACAGGCCAATACCATAATTGAGCTGACTTGAGTGGTCTTCCCACTCTTTAAAAAACACTTTAGCACCCAAATGCTTGGCAATGTTTACCGTGTTATCCTTAGAACCTGAGTCCAAAACTATCACTTCGTCAGCCAGGTCCTTAACACTTTTTATAGCTCTTCCTATGTTTTTCTCCTCATCCTTTGTGCGAATCAAAACGGAAAGCTTTGGATGATTAGCCATTGCTAATATATTTTATAACTTATGATAGTGGACGAATTTGATGTGGTGGTCATAGGCGGTGGGCATGCGGGCATAGAGGCAGCGTTGGCTTCTGCGCGTATGGGTGCAAAAACTGTTATGTTCCTTTTGAATGTGGACAGTATAGGTCAGATGTCTTGCAATCCTGCCATAGGAGGCATAGCTAAGGGTGTAGTGGTGAGAGAGATAGACGCTTTAGGTGGTGAGATGGCAAAAGCGATAGATACTACGGGAATACAGTTCAAAATGCTAAATACGCGAAAAGGCAAGGCGGTGTGGTCTCCAAGAGCGCAAGCTGACAAAAAGCTCTACAGGGAGTATATGAAAAAAGTTTGTGAAAACCAAGAAAACCTTTATATAAAACAGGATGAGGTGGTGGATATAGTAGTTAAAGACAACAGAGTAGTAGCTGTAAGGACAAAACTGGGGATAGAGTACAAAACAAAGGCGATCGTGGTTACTACGGGTACATTCCTACGGGGTACCATATACATAGGCGATAAAGTTTTCCGCGGAGGAAGGGCTTGGGAACCCCCGTCAGAGGGGCTGTCTGAATTTTACAAAAGGCATGGCTTTACCCTTCTTAGGTTCAAAACTGGTACTCCCGCAAGGCTTGACAGGAGAACCATAGACTTTTCCGCTCTTGAGGTGGCACCGGGAGATGATCCGCCCCCTAAGTTTTCCTTTTGGACAGACCCTGTAGGCACTTATTGGTTTCCCAAAGGAAAACCCCAGGTAAACTGTTGGATAACTTATACTACTCCCAAAACTCACGAGATAATACGCAAAAACCTGCACAGAACTGCTCTTTACGGAGGTCTGATAAAGGGTATAGGACCGCGCTACTGTCCTTCTATAGAGGACAAAGTGGTAAAATTTCCTGATAAAGAGAGACACCAAATATTTCTAGAGCCCGAGGGTTGGGACACTATAGAGATATATCCTAACGGTCTTTCTACATCGTTACCAGAAGAAGTCCAGTGGGAACTATACAGAAGCATACCCGGGCTTGAAAAAGTAGAGCTTATTCGCCCTGCCTACGCTATAGAATATGATGTGGTAGCACCAACGGAACTTTACCCTACATTGGAAACCAAGAAGATAAGAGGACTTTTCCACGCTGGCAACTTCAACGGCACTACTGGTTATGAAGAAGCTGCAGGACAGGGTATCCTTGCGGGTATAAACGCTGCACTCAGAGCTTTTGGTAAAGAACCCATCTACTTGCGCAGGGACGAGAGCTACATAGGTATAATGGTTGACGACCTTACCACCAAGGGTGTGTTAGAACCTTACAGGCTATTTACCTCAAGGTCCGAGTATAGGCTTTACCTAAGACAGGACAACGCACTTCTGAGGCTTGCACACATAGGGTATAACCTTGGGCTTTTAAGTGGGGAGCAGTACAAGTTAGTCAAAGAACTGAAGAAGGAGATAGAAAGCTGGATGGAATTTTACAAGAGCGTTAAAGTAGCGGTAGCTATGGGTTCTGATGTTAGAAGCTACACACCTTCTCAGTTACTCACTTCAGAACGCTGTATAGAAGACATTAAAGCCTTTGGCTTTGAAGTTCCCGAGCATCCTTATGTGAAAGAAGAGGTAGAGATAGAACTAAAGTACGAACCTTACATAGAGAGGGAAAAGAAGCTTAACGAAAAGCTTAAGAAACTTGAAGATGTAAAGATTCCTGAGGATATAGACTATGATAAGATACCCAGTTTAACTAACGAAGCAAGGGAAAAGCTCAAGCGCTTTAGACCCATTACAGTGGGTCAGGCTTCGCGCATAGATGGTATCACTCCTGCTACGATAACCGCGCTTCTTGCTTACTTAGGAAAATTAGATTAAGATGAGCCATATCAGTGTGAAAGTTTCTTATACATAATAGAATAAAACTCATGGCTAAGGTTAAGATAAACAAAAAGATCTTTGACATCCCCGTGGGTGTCCGGTTTGGTGAGCTTCACCACGAGATAGAAAAAGCAGGAGTAGAATTTGGTTGCACGGACGGTCAGTGTGGTGTCTGTGTGTGCACAGTAAAAAAAGGCTTGGAGTACCTATCAGAGCCATCAGAAGCAGAGGAAGAAACCCTCTGGAGAATAGGTGAGTATGAGGAAAACAGAAGGCTAACCTGTCAGCTTGTTATAGAAAAAGAACCTCCGGACATTATAGAAATAGAAACGGATTAAACGGAGAGGGCGGGATTCGAACCCGCGGTACGGGGATTACCCGTACACAGCATTTCCAGTGCTGCGCCTTAGACCACTCGGCCACCTCTCCTTAAGAGGTAGTATTTAATTATAAAAACCAGTAAGAATTTTTGCAAAAAGTTAAAAACAGCTTATAATTAAGTGAGGAGGTATTTATGGAGTTTAACTTTCAACAACTCAGCGAACCCCTTAGGAAAGCTATTGAAGAATTAGGTTTTAAAGAACCTACCCCCATTCAAAAGGAAGCCATCCCTTTAGCCTTAAAAGGATACGACCTTATGGGACAAGCAGCAACAGGGACGGGTAAAACAGCTGCCTTTGGTATACCTATAATAGAGAAAGTAAACAAAAGTGATGGACTAAAGGCTCTTGTTTTAACCCCAACGCGCGAGCTTGCGCTTCAGGTAAAAGAGCAGTTATACGCTCTTTCCAAGTACAAGGGACTCAAAACTGCCGTCTTTTACGGTGGCACACCTGTAAGAAGGGATGTAGACTTTCTTAGTAAAGCTATACCTAACATAGTGGTAGGTACTCCCGGTAGGATCAAGGACTTGATAAACAGAAAGTTATTGGGTCTGAGCAGCATTTCTTTTCTCGTCCTTGATGAGGCAGACCTAATGTTAGACATGGGTTTTGCTGAAGATATTGAGTACATAATAGCTCAAACGCCTACAAACAGACAGACATTTCTCTTTTCTGCCACCATCCCCAAGCAGATAGAAGTTTTAGCCAAAAGGCATCTAAAAGAAGACCATAAAGTGGTAAAGGTCATATCCGCCCAGTTAAAACCCAAGATAGAAGAGAGACTCATAAAGCTTAGCTCTCCAAGGCAAAAGATATCTGAACTTGAAAAGCTTCTTAGAGAACACCTACTTGAGAAGGTTATCATCTTTGTAAAAACTAAAAAGGATGCAAGGGAAATATCTCAGGAACTCAAAAACAAAGGCTTTAATGTGGTGTCCCTGCACGGCGATATGACACAAAAACAGAGAGAAACAGCCCTTAGGCTTTTCAGAGAAGGCAAGGTAAAAACGGTGGTTGCTACGGATGTGGCTTCAAGAGGTCTTGATATAAAGGGTGTGAGCTTAGTAATAAACTATCATATACCGGAGGACCCAGAAGTTTACATACATAGGATAGGTAGGACTGGAAGGGTAGGAACCTACGGAAAAGCTTATAGCTTGATAACTCCAGAAGACAGCAAAGCCCTTTGGAGAATTAAAAAAGTAAAAGAGAGATACACAGAAGTGTGAACTACTCCACCTTATAGAAGATGGAGCTTCCTGCTTCACAGAGGTTTTCACCTCTCCCCCCTGCGCCGGCCACACCCAGGCTTAACTTCGGACTGTTCCACCTTACAGAAGATGGAGACTTCTTGCGGATTTGGGTTAAAAGTTATACCTTCTGTAAAAGAATTTCTTGAGGACTTCTACCGATAAAAGGTAAGTAAAGGCAATTATAAAAACAAAGGCGTAGAGTCCATTACTCAGAGGTTTTAGTTCCAGTATACTACCTAAAGGAGTGAAGGGTATAGAAAAGCCAATACACACCACTAACGATACGGTGAGTGCAAGTAAAGGTGATGGTTTACTCTTTGCGAAAGCTTTTTTGGTGCGTAAAACAAGTATTACCAGGGCTTGGGTAAGAAGCCCTTCTAAGAACCATGCGGAGCGAAACATTTCTGAACTAGCTCTAAATACATACAGCAAGAAGATAAAGGTTATGTAATCAAAGATGGAACTCAGAACACCAAAAAAGAACATAAATCTCTTTATAAAGACCATGTCCCACCTTTTGGGACCTTTTATCTCATCTTCATCCACTTTGTCTGTTGGTATAGACATAACCGCACTGTCCGTCAGAAGGTTTGTAGTCAATACCTGTTTAGGTAGCATGGGTAGGAAAGGTACTAAGAAGGAAGCACCTGCTATGGAGAACACATTTCCAAAGTTGGAACTTGTTTGCATAAAGAGATACTTCATAGTGTTCAGGAAGGTTTTTCTACCTTCTAATATCGCATCTATCACAGTTTCTAAATCCGCTCTTAGAAGAACTATGTCTGCACTTTCCTTTGCTACATCTACAGCGTTTTCTACAGATATAGCCACATCTGCACTTCTCATAGCAGCAACATCGTTTATTCCATCCCCCATGTATCCTACCACATAACCTGCCTTTCTCAAGGCTCTGATCACCATGTCCTTTTGCAAAGGAGACAGTTCAGCAAAAACAAAAGTGTCCCTTACTCTGCTTATGAGAGCTTCTTCAGAAAGCTTTCTAAAATCCTCACCGCTTATAACACTACCTTGAAGACCCATCTGTTGCGCCACATATTCTGCAACGAGTTTGTTATCTCCTGTGATGATCCTCAACTCCACACCTAAATCCAGAAGCTTCTTTAAAACATTTTTGGCGTCTTCCCTAATAGGGTCGTGCATGACTGTAAAGCCAAGGAAAATCTCATCCCTCTCATCTGCATAACTGATAGATTCCTTTTCCACAACTTTGTAGGCTGTGGCTATCAATCTAAAACCTCGTTTGCTATAATCCGTATAAACTTTCTCTATATTTTCTAAAACCTCCTGCAAGTTATGTATCTTTCCTTCTATTTGCGCAAAACTGCATACTTCTAACACATGAGAGTATGCCCCCTTAGTTATCAAAAGGTTTTCTTCTCCTCTTCTTACGAGCACTGACAGTCTCTTCCTGTTAAAGTCGTAGGGTAGTTCATCAAGTTTTTTAAATTCAGATAAGTCTTCTGAACCCATCCGCTCCTTTATGGCTTCGTCTACGGGATTTTTATACCCTGTCTGAAGATAAGAGTTCACATAAGAGAATAAAGCTACCTCTTTATCATCTACATCAAGTATGTTCTTAAATGCGTATACCTTCATTCTTCCTTCTGTAAGCGTTCCCGTTTTATCACAGCATAGGACTGTCATGCTTCCAAAGTTTTCGATGGATGCTAATCTCTTTACTATAGCACCTTTGCGAGCCATGTGCCTTGCACCATAAGAAAGCCCAACGCTTACCACCGCTGGAAGAAGTACCGGCGTTATGCCTATTCCTAAGGATAGTGCAAAGAGGACAGAGTTTATAACCCCCCTATTGTAATACGCATTCACCGCAAATACCAAAAGGGTGAGAAATGTTGCCACTTCAAAGAGAGTATAACCAAATCTCCTAAGACCATGTTCAAAGTCCGTTTCACCCTTGCCTATTCTTAATCTCTGTAGTATCTTTCCGTATTCAGTATCCTTACCGGTCTTTATAACTTTCATAACACCAAAACCACTGACCACATGTGTGCCCATGTAGAGATAGTCACCTACTTTCTTTTCTACAGGGTAAGCTTCTCCTGTCATTAGGGCTTCGTTTATGAATAGGTCTTTCTCTTTAAGAACTGTGCCTTCTGCAGGAATCATATCTCCAGCCCTTAGTACCACTATATCTCCAGGGACTATGTGTTCCATAGGCATCTCCTTTTCTTCACCGTCTCTTATTACTGTTGCGGAGATCCTTACCATAGAGAGAAGCTTTTCTAATGTCCTGTAAGCACCCCTTTCCTGCCAGAAGTCTAAAAGACTGCCAAGCAGAACTATGCCTGCTATAACAAAAGCGTCCGTTTTCTCACCTAAGTAAATGGACAATAGAGCCACTGATAAAAGCAAGAGGGTGTAGGGGTTTTTAAACTGATTTAGAAAAATTTCCCAATCACTTAACCTTTTTCCTTTTTCAACTTTGTTGTAACCGTACTTTTTTAGTCTCTGTTGTGCTTCTTTTGAGGATAAACCTAAAATTTCAGAAGGACTGCTCCCCATGTGAGTCCTCCTCCCATAGCGGTAAGAAGTATTAAGTCTCCTCTTCTTAATTTTCCTTCCGCGTAAGCTTCGTACATGGCTATAGGTATGGATGCAGCGCTTGTGTTTCCATACTTATGTATGTTGGAATAAACTTTCTCTTTCTGTATACCCAACTTTTCCGCAAGAGCTTCCATTATCCTTATGTTTGCTTGATGGGGTATTATCATGCTAACTTCCTCAATACTTACACCTGCCTCTTGTATAACCTGTCTGCAGACCTCTTCCATACTTCTAACTGCAAGCTTAAAAAGTTCTTTGCCTTTCATGCTTATGTATCCACACTTAGGGGCATAAAGTATTTCCCAGAAGTTTCCGTCTGACTTCATTTTTGAGGATAGTATTTGGCCATCTCCTTGGGAAAGAACCACAGCACCTGCACCATCTCCGAAAAGCACGCAGGTGCTCCTATCTTCCCAATTTACTATCTCTGAAAGCCTTTCTGCTCCAACTAAGAGTATGTTTTTTGCTCTACCCGACCTTATGTAAGCGTCTGCTAAGTCAAGTCCGTACAGGAAGCCACTGCACGCTGCTGATATGTCAAAAGCATAGGCATTCGAAGCTTCCAACTGTGCTTGCAGAAGGCACGCGGTAGATGGAAATCTTAGCTCTGGCGTGAGTGTAGCAAAGATGATTATATCCAAGTCATCTGGCTTTATTTTTGCAGCATTTATTGCCTCTAAACTGGCTATGTAAGCCATCTGAGTTATACTCTCTTGATCCGCTATGCGTCTCTCTTTTATTCCCGTTCTTGTAGTGATCCACTCATCGGATGTATCCACCATTTTTTCTAGATCAAAGTTGGTAAGTACCTTGGAGGGCAAATATCTTCCTATACCTGCTATGGTAGTTCCCATCAGATCTTTACCTCTTTTGGGCTTAGGTTTCTTAATTCTTCTGTTAGCCTTTCGTTAAAGTGCTGAAGGTAGAATTCGCTGGCTACTCTTATGGCGTTCTTTATAGCTTTTGCGTTTGCTCTTCCGTGAGTTATTATAACGGGTTTTTTTGCACCCAATAGAGGTATGCCTCCGTATTCTGCAAAATCTGCCTTCTTTTTAAAGTTATTGAGGGCAGGTTTCATAAGCAAGGCTCCTATCTTGGCGAGCAGACTCTTTTGCACCTCTTCCTTTATCATTTGCAAAACTGCCATGCCAAGACTTTCACTAGCTTTTAGTATCACATTTCCTACAAAACCATCACACACTATAACATCAAAAGTTCCAGCGTATATATCCCTCCCTTCTGCGTTTCCCAAAAAGTTCAACTTGCTTCTTTTGAGAAGTATGTAAGATTCCTTTACAAGCTCGTTCCCTTTACCTTCCTCCTCACCTATACTGAGAATGCCTACTCTTGGATTCTGTATACCAAGTATCTCCTTAGCGTAAGTGTGTCCTATTATGGCAAACTGCAACAGGTGCCTGGGCTTGCAATCCACATTTGCACCTACATCTATAAGAACTGTCTTTCCCTTTGGATTAGGCAAAGCTACACCTATAGCTGGTCTTTCTATGCCTTCAAGAGCGCCTACTAAAAACTTACCTACGGTAAGTACCGCTCCAGTGTTTCCTGCAGAAACCAACCCATCTGCCATATTTTCTCTAAGTAATAGCCCAGCGATGTAAAGGGATGAACTCTTTTTTTTAAGCACATTTGAAGGAGGCTCACTCATGCTTACCACATCTTCCGCATGAACTATTTGAAGTCTATCTTTATTGTAATTCTTTCCCAATATGTTTTTTATTCTCTCTTGATGGCCTACAAGGTAAAGTATAAGATCCAGCTCCTTATGAGCCAATAGACATCCTTTGATTATCTCTTCGGGGGCATAGTCACCCCCCATGCAATCAACTGCTATTCTTGGCTTATCCATCAACCAATTTTAATAACTTCCTTGCCTTTGTAGTGACCACAGTAAGGGCATACCCTGTGGGGGAGGATAAACTCTCCGCAATTAGGACACAGAGAAAGAGACAAAGGCTTTACTTTTGAAAAAAAGTTTTGTGCTCTTCTCTGATCCCTTCTCCATCTAGAAGTCTTCCTTTTAGGAACAGCCATAATTCATTGCCTCCTAAGTTATGGTTTTATTTTCAATATTATAACATCAAACCCACACACCTGCTGTACATGAATTTTTTATAAACCTACCACATTCTTAACAAAAACTTTAAGTATATGCAAATATAATTAACCTTCCCTATGAGGAGAAGAAAGAACACCTATAGCTTTGCTAGGCTTGTGGATTTTGCAAGGAAAGATATAAAGGAGTTGTTTGATATATTGGAGAGCTCAGATGAAGGATTATCTACACATGAGGTAAAGAGAAGACTTGAGATATTTGGCAACAACGAAATAGTTCACGAAAAGCCAGCACCATGGTACATAGAGTTATTAAAAGCTTTCATAAATCCCTTCATTGGTATTCTCATATTTCTTGCGGTAGTATCCTATATAACGGATGTTCTCTTTGCACCTCCAGACGAAAAAGACTGGAGCACCATAATCATCATAAGCGTGATGGTAATAGTGAGCGGTGTCCTACGTTTCTTGCAGGAGTACAAGTCTCATCTTGAAGCACAGAAGCTCAAGGCTATGGTTCACACTACCGTGCTGGTCAAGAGAAAGGACGAGGGTATAGTAGAAATAAACATAGAAGAGGTTGTTCCTGGGGATATAGTTTATCTGTCTGCGGGAGATTTGGTACCTGCTGACCTAAGGATTCTGCGCTCAAAAGACCTATTTGTAAACCAGGCAGTTCTTACTGGAGAGTCGGAACCCGTTGAGAAATATGCAGAACTTACCAAAGAGCTTCCAGAAAAACCAACCCTTTTGGATCTTGAAAATATTTGCTTTATGGGGACAAGCGTAGCAAGTGGTTCTGGTATAGGTGTGGTGTTGGCTACAGGTGAAAGTACCTATTTAGGTTCTATGGCTAAAAGTCTTGTAGGTCGTAGGTCTAGAACAAGCTTTGAAAAAGGTGTAAACGAAGTTAGCAAGCTTTTTATCAAGTTTATAGCCTTTATATTCCCATTAGTTTTTGTGATAAACGGCATCACAAAAGGAAGTTGGTTTGACGCTCTTTTGTTTGCTCTTGCGGTAGCAGTAGGCATCACACCAGAAATGCTGCCCATGATAGTGACTACTAACCTCGCAAAGGGTGCAGTAGCGATGGCAAGACGTAAAACCATAGTAAAAAAACTTGATTCTATACAGAATCTTGGTTCTATGGATGTGCTATGCACAGACAAAACAGGTACCCTTACACTTAACAAAGTGATCCTTGTAAAGTACATGGACATACACGGACAAGAGGAGGAGAGGGTGCTTAGACATGCCTTTTTAAACAGTTATTACCAAACAGGTCTGAAAAATCTCCTTGATATAGCCATCTTAGAGTACGGCAGAGAGAAAGGTATGGAAGGAAGCACATTAGAAAAAATCTACAAGAAAGTAGATGAAATACCCTTTGATTTTGTCAGGAGAAGGATGTCTGTAGTTTTGGAAAGCACAGTTGCAGGAGGTAAAAAAAGACAACTTATTACAAAAGGTGCGGTAGAAGAGGTTCTTTCTGTGTGTAGTTTGGTAGAGTATAGAGGGCGTGTAATCCCTCTTACTGATGAGATAAAAGCTGAAGTGCTTCAGATGGTAGAAAAGTTATACGAAGACGGTATGAGGGTGCTTGCGGTGGCTCAGAAAAATGATGTACCACCAGAAGGTGTTTTTGGGGTTAAGGACGAGAGTAATATGGTGCTTATGGGCTTCTTGGCTTTTCTTGACCCACCCAAAGAAACTGCACCTGAAGCTGTGCAAGCGCTAAAAGCCTGTGGTGTAGATGTAAAGATACTAACAGGAGACAATCACATAGTGGCTAAAAAGATATGCAAAGAGGTGGGAATAGATGTAAAGAATGTACTTCTGGGAGATCAGATAGAAAGCATGAGCGATGAAGAACTTGCGAAGGTGGTAGAGAAAACAACCATATTTGCTAAACTAACCCCTACACAAAAAGCGAGGATAATAAAGGTTCTGAAAAGTAGGGGGCACACAGTGGGTTTTCTTGGAGATGGTATAAACGATACACTCGCCATGAAAGAAGCTGATGTAGCCATATCCGTAGATAATGCCGTTGATATAGCAAAGGAGTCCGCAGATGTAATTCTTTTGGAAAAAAACCTTATGGTGCTTAAAAACGGTGTTGTAGAAGGAAGAAAAACCTTTGCCAATATAGCCAAGTATATATCCATAACCGCAAGCTCTAATTTTGGAAATGTCTTTTCTGTGCTCGTTGCCAGTGCCTTTCTACCTTTCCTACCTATGGCTCCGCTCCAACTTCTTTTTCTAAATCTTACTTATGATCTTTCTATGACATCAATGCCCTTTGATAGAGTAGACAGAGAATACATAGAGAAACCAAAAAGGTGGTCTGCAAAAAGAATCAAAAACCTTATGCTATGGTTTGGACCTTCCAGCTCGCTTTTTGATATTTTTACTTACGCCATGCTGTTTTTTGTTGTATGTCCAACAGTATTAGGACCCTATAACCATCTGTCCACTGAATTGAAAACTCAGTTTGTATCTCTCTTTCAAACTGGGTGGTTTGTTGAGAGTCTTTGGACACAAACCATGGTAGTCTATATGCTGAGGACAAAAAAAGCTCCTCTAATAAGTAGTTTTCCAGGCATCTTATTGGTCGTTTTTACTGTTTTAGCCCTGCTTATCGGTAGCCTGTTGCCTTTTACTGTGTTTGGTGAGAAACTTGGCATGAGACCCCTCCCAAGTCTTTATTATTGGTCTGTGCTTTTACCAGCCATAATAGGCTACCTTACACTAGCTCAATTTCTAAAAGGCATGTTCATCAAAAGGTATGGTGATCTCTTTTAGATCAAAACCTCATAAGAGTTATTAATGTAGCAACTTGAGCTATATTATTACTTTTTCACCGCCTCCGTCTCTTCAAGGTATCCCCTCAGCACCACATAACCCACCAACCAATTGCCATACCTTGGGAATATCAAACTCCTCTTTTCAAAGTTAAGGGTCTTGCCAATGCTATCCAAAAGCGTGCCACCCGCATAAAGATTATCCATACTGAAAACATCCTTTACTTTCTCTATCTGCTTTTTAGCCTTGTCTCTGAGCTCAGGCTTTAGCTTTGAGAGGTCAGGGTTTAAAACTCTGTCTGGATTTTGCCGGACCGCCAGCGTGAAGTTTCTAATATCCGAACTACTCAGCTTAACATAAGCCTCTTCAACCTGCCCCGGCTTTTGAAGAGTGGTTATAGCCCAAACAATGCCACCCACCAAGAAAACGTTCTGTCTGTTTAGGTAAGCAGGGTTCTTTTGGGCTTCCCTTTTGAGCACAGGCTCCACCTCTTTACTCAAAACCTCCACCAACTCCGTTCTGAAATCTTTACCCTTGCTTGCCCTCTCCGTCAGGCTCACAGTCCCATAAGGAATCTCAAAGCTCCTCACGTTTATGGAGCCTCCTACCTTTTCAAGGTATCCTATCTTGGTGTTTCCACTGCCTACATCCACAAAGACGGAGTTATAAAAATACTTGGGCGGAACAGCCCCCGCAATACCAAAAAGCACCTCATCCTTAACCGTCAAAAACTCCAACTTATAACCCGTGAGTTCCTCCACCCTTTTTGCCAACTCATCCCTGTTTTTCACCGAGGATATAGCACTGCTTGCCACCACAAAAATGTTATCCCCGGGCACACCCTTTTCCTTTAGCTTCTCTATCAATGTCTTAACCGCCTGTGCAGTCTCCTCTATACCATCCTTAGAAAAAGCTCCCGTCTCTTTGACCCCAGCTATTATGGTGGTGTTTATGCTTTCCCTAAAGACCTCCTGCAGGTCATAAAACTCATCCCCCTTAAGACCAATCCTGTAAGCCTGAGCCTTCACACCCTTTGACCCAATCTCCACACCACCATATACAGCCACCCTCTGTTTTTCAAGCTCTTGTATTTCAGAAAGGACTTCCTTAGCATTCCCTTCCGCACCGATGGATTTAAACAGATTATAGGCACGAGTGAGGTAATCTTTGGCAGTCTTTTTGTCCCCTTTGTCTCTGTATAGCAAACCAAGAACATAATACCCGAAAGCTTCCCAGTATTTATCACCGACCTTTTTTACACCCTCAAGACCTTCCAGAATATATTTTTCTGCCTTTTCATAGTCTTTCATCTTTCTGTATGCATTCCCAAGGTTAACTTTTATCATAGAAGCCCCATGATAATCTCCATACCTTTCGCTTATTTCTATCGCCTTTTGGAGATATTCCACAGCCTTTTGATAGTCGCCTTTATTTTCATAGACAAAGGCAATATTGTTGTAGGTGGCAGCCTTTGCCTTTTCGTCTGTTTCTAACCTTAAAGACTCTTCATAATATTCTAAGGCTTTATCAAATTCACCTTTATTGTCGTATATCAAAGCGATGTTGTTCAAGACTGTTGCCTGCATACTTTTATTTCCTAGATCTCTTGCCAAGCTTAGGCTTCTGCTGTAGTAAAGAAGTGCGTCATCCAAGTAGCCCATTCTCCAGTAAGTCAATCCAAGCCGATTGTAAATATGCATCAAAGCTCCTTTGTCTGAAGTTAATCTTTCTGCCTTTTTCATATGCTCTAGGGCAAGTTTAAACTCTCCGATTGCGTAGTAGCTTGCTCCCAAGCAAAAGTGTGCTTTTAAGCTATTTGGATACTTTTGAACCGCCACTTTCCCAGCTTCTATAGCCCTTCTGTAGTCTCCAGCTTTATGGAAGTTATAGCACGCATCCACTTCTGGCTGGGCAAAGGCAAAGTTTTTAAAGGCAAAAAGGCTGAGGATGATGAAAAGAAGGCTGAAGGCTTTCTTCATGGCTTAACCTCCTTTTATAGTCCTCTTTTTGGTTTTGCGGTTTCTTTGTTAAAGACCTCTTGGTCGCTCTTTTCTACTTCCCTTGCAGTGGGTGTGTGCTCGTAGATCAGATACATGCTCCAAGATGCCCAAGGGGCTATTAAGCTCATTCTTACATCCCCAAAGTTCCACTCTGCTACGCCATCTGCAAGATAAGGTCTTACATACCTTCTGGGATTGCCATACTTCTTCCTAAGCTGTTCGGAAATCACATAAAACTCTTCTTTGTTCATAGAAAGCGGGAAAAGGTACTCTATCTTGTACAGTCTTCCCTTGAAAAACCAAAAAGTAGCAGATACCAGATTATCTACGGGAAGTCTCTCAACCTCCACTCCCTCCACATTGGGATTTATCACATCTCCTTTTATTACCTTATACCCTGAATTTACTACCCTTCCACCTTCCTTTTCTATAACATTCATAGTTTCTTCCTTTGTGCTAATTCCTAACTTCAGACCAAAGGGCTCGGGCTTTTGCTGGGCAAAGGCAAAAAGGCTAAGGAAAACAAGCAGGGCAAAGGTCAGTAGCTTTCTCATAGCTTACCTCAAGAAACAGCAAAGCTTAGGGCTATTGGCAAAGACATAAAAAGCAGGGTTCTTTTCATTTTACCACCTCCCTTTTGTGGTCTTATATATGTTTTAAAACCGCTCAACTTTGGATTTTCTGACAGGGTTTATAAAAGCTCCTCTAATGTGCTGAGCTTATCATTACGAGAAAAACAAAAAACTTCTTGAGGATGCCACAAAAAAGCTCTCTGAACTTAGCCTTTTGACCTTTAACGGTTTT
>JAPYWJ010000007.1 GCA_028276405.1 Hydrogenobacter sp. | reverse complement strand
TCTCTGTATGAATAGTTGTTAAGTATTTGAAAGAGCCACAGGGTGATGATCAAGGCGGATTCGTATTTTTGTGGTCTTCCTTTCTTTTTTGCTTGTCTGTTTGGACCAACTCTCTTGAGGAAGTGGCCTACGAAAGTGTGAAGCTTTTTTAGGGGCAACTTACTTTTTCGCACAAAATCTAAGTTTATCTCTCTCCCACCTCTAAGGCATTATTTTTAGAACAGCCTCAGCAAACATGCTAGTTATAATCCTTCTTTTATGGTCAATAGAAGCTTTTTTTACGGTGAGGGACTTTTTGAGACCATACTTTATAGAGGAAGGACCACAAAACTCCTTCGCCACTACAGAAGGCTCTCAGAAAGCGCTAAGTACTTTCACATGCCATGTCCAGATTTTGAAACCTTCTGCGTTAAGATAGAAGAAAAGACAAAAGGTAGAAAGGATCTTTATGTGAAGGTATGCCTCTTATCTTACGGAAAGCCAAGATATTACGAGATGCCTCAAAAAACTGAGCTTAAAGTTTTTGTGTACAGATACTTACCCAAGCTTGATTCTGTAAGGGTATGTGTTTCTCCTTTCCTCAGGCACTCCTCTGATCCCATCGCAAGGCACAAGACCCTAAATTATCTTTTTAACATAATGGTAAAGAGACAAGCCATGCAGCAAGGCTATTATGATGGTTTGATACTAAACGAAACGGGACACATCACCGAATGCTCTTCTGCAAACCTTCTGATAGTTAAAAAGGGAACCATATACACACCCCATAGAAATTCTGGGCTTCTTTTTGGTACTACCCTTCAAAGCCTTATGGAAAAAGTAAAGGTGGAAGAAACTCAGCTAACTTTAAAAGACTTATTTGATGCTGATCACATTTTTTTAGCCAATAGCCTTATAGGTGCCCTACCCGTCAGCAAGGTGGAAGATACTATTTTTAAGATAGACCAAGAGCTTACCAAATACCTCCAAGAGGTACTTCAGGAAGAAAACACAGTATGAAGCTCTTAGTTGCTGGTTCGTGGATAGGTGGCAAAGGCATATATAAGGCTAACATAAGTAAGTTAAGCTTTTTGGATGACCTTGAAAAATTACCCACAGAGGGCTTTTACTTTCTTTTGGTATCTTATCAAGTGGCAAGACAGACCACCAGAGTATGGGTGAAAACCTCTTCACTACCACCTATAGCGGTGCTTCACTTAGATGGTTTTCAAGCAGTAGATGTAAGAGAAAATCAGGCAGACCTCATTTTTTTAGAAAGCAGTATGTCTGACCAAGAGTTCATGAAGGGAGTGAATTTGCTCAAAGGCCTCATCGAGAAGGGCACTCTTTATCAAGCAAACCTAAGCAATAAATTTACCTTTGAACTTACAGGGAAACCTTCTGGGCTCTTTTTGGAATTCTACAAAAGACAGCCTGTTGATTACGCTTTCTTTTTTGAATGTGAGGAGTTTTATGTGATCTCGGGATCTATGGAGCTTTTTTTAGAAAAAAAAAAGGTAACAAGCTCATAAGTAAGCCCATAAAGGGTACATCTTTATCGGCACAAGACCTTAAAAGGAGCGAAAAGGACAGAGCGGAAAACCTTATGATAACAGATATGGTGAGAAATGACTTGGGCAGAATAGGTAGCCATGTTGAGGTAAAAGAGCTTTTTAAAATAAAAAAGTACAAGACACTGTATCAAATGTACTCAACTGTTGAATGTAAAACTTCAGCGTCTTTAAAAGAAATACTTCTTGCAACCTTTCCACCTGCATCTATAACGGGAGCACCCAAAATAAAGGCTGTTGAAATAATAGACAGACTTGAACCACACAGCAGGGATTTTTACTGTGGGTGTGCAGGTCTTGTAATGGGTAATGACTTTACCCTTTCGGTGCTCATAAGGACTGCCATAGGAAAGAAAAATAAAGTTTCCTATTATGCAGGTTGTGGTATAGTTTGGGACTCAGAACCTTACAAAGAACTAAGAGAACTTTACCTTAAGATGAAGGCTTTCAATCCAGAATTTTCTAATCCATCCATTTGAGAGTTATTCTATAGCCCTCTTCACCTTTGGGTTTTTTCTTTAGCTTTCCTTTGCCCTTTTTATGTTTTTTGTCTTCTTCTTCGTAGTAAACTGCTACCAGTTCGTTTCTTGGGTCTATGTTTTTTGCTCTTTCAAAATAAAGAACAGCCTCTTCATCCCTTTCCATATACAGAAGAGTAAGTCCCAAGGTGGCATAGACCCTTGCAGTCCACACAGGGTCTGGAGCGTATCTTATTACTAAGTTTAGTCTGTCGTATGCCTGCGGATAGTATCCACACATACCTTCCGCTACTCCAAGCCAGTAAAGAGCATAAAAGTTCCTTGGGTCCTTTTCAAGAGCTTTGTTAAATTCGTGTATAGCCTGCATGCAGTGTCCTTTAGCGAGCTGTTTTTTGCCGTTTTCTAAAGCTTTTTCCGAAGCTACCCCAAGCCCTGGCGGTCTATGGACAGGCTCCTCTCTTACAACTACCGTCTTTTCTGCGCAAGAAAAACCAAAAAGCACTAACAATAAAACCAATGACTTTAGCATCATTCCTTTACCCACCTGTCTTTTATTATACTTTCAACTTCCACGGGCACTCGTTTGAGTATAACTTTTCCTGCATGCTTCATGGCTTTTTCCAAAAGTTCCTTTACTGTGTCCGCATCATCTTTTTGACACTCTACTACTATCTCGTCATGCACAAGATTAACCACCTTAGCTTTTAAACCTTCTTTCCTCATTTCTGCATCAAACATAAGTACGGATAGTTTGAGAAGGTCTGCTCCTGAGCCTTGCACTGGATAATTTACCGCATCGGGAAAAGTGTGTGCCACATACTTCCTGCCCAAAAGGGTATAACCTCTTGACTCTTTAAACTCTTTTAGCTCTCTCTTTACCTTTTCGTGCCAGTTTTTAAAACTTGCAAAGTACTCAAAAAACTTATTCATTATCTTCTGAGCGTCATCAACGGATAAATCTATGCCATAGCTTTTTGCATACTCAGAAAGACCCTTTGCAGATATACCGTATATAAGACCAAAGTTTACCGCTTTGGCAAGCTGTCTTTCTTCTTTACTAACCTCTTCCTCTTTTTTTCCTAAAAGTACGCTGGCTGTGTATCTGTGAAGGTCTCTTCCCTCCTTGAAGGCTCTTATCATCTTCTCATCTCCTACATACTCACTTGCGATCCTTAGCTCAATCTGAGAAAAGTCGCTTATTACAAAAACATTTCCTTCTCTTGCTTTGAATACACTTCTTAGTTCTCTTGGTATGTTTTGAACATTGGGATTTAGGCTTGACATCCTTCCTGTTATGGCACCTATCTGTTTAAATTCTGGATAAACGCTTCCATTTTTAATGGAGCTTTTTATTTCCTCAAGCTTGTCAAGAAGCTTTTTAATGCTTCTTATCTCAAGAAGTTTTTGGATTACAGGATGATGCGTAAAAGAAGACAACACCTTATCGTCAGTGGATATGTTGCCTTTTTCTGTTTTTGGAAGGTCAAGGCCCAAGTTTTTAGTTAAAAATTCTCCGAGCTGTTTAGGAGACATGGGGTCCACCCTGTAAGCTATCATAAAGTCCATCACCTTCTTTTGTAGAGACCTTCTGTATTCTTTTATAAGCTCTTCTACCTTGTTCTCATCCACACAAATGCCGTTTAGTTCTAACTTGGCAATCTCCTGTACAAATGCCATCTCTATTATGGCTATAGGATTTTTAAGCCCAAACACCTTAGATGTCCTTGTTTTAAGAAGTGTCTCTTCTTGGTGTGCGTTTGAGTTAAGTTTTTCAAGCATTATAAAAAACAGGTCTTTTACCATCTTAACATCAAGAGCCGCATACTCTAACTGCTCTTTTGAGAGTATGGTTTTTGCCCAATTGGACATCTGCAGGCTTTTATCTATAACCTTACCCAAGTAGTGCATAGCAACCTTTTGTAAAGAGTGCCTTTCTATATCACCAATAAGCTGGCTTGCTATCATGGTATCAAACACTGCGTAAGGTTCTATGCCATATCTGTAAAGGAACTTAAGGTCGTATTTTAGGTTATGTCCTACTATACCTTTGTCCGCAAGCAGGTTTTTTAAAAACTCCACTCCGTAGTCTCCTGTTTCAAAAAGATCCACAATAAACACACCCTCTTTATCCCCTAACTGCACTAACCTTAGCCGTTCTCCTGTAGTTTCTGTATCAAGGAAAAGATAGCCCTCAGATTTTAGCTTGTTTTCTACATTGCGTAAGGCATCTTTTGATGTTATATAACTGTACTTCATAGCTCCAATATCATAGCAACCTCATCGCACTGGGGAAACTTAACGCAATTTATGCACTCCCCCCATACTTTGTGGGGAAGAGTTTCCTTTTTTACTTCACGGAAGTTAAACTTAGCAAAAAAGTCCGTGGCGTAAGTGAGCACAAAAACTCTTCTTATACCAAGCTCCTCAGCCTCCTCAAGACATTTTTCTACCAAGAGAGATCCAACACCGTTATTTCTATGATCCTTTCTTACCGCAAGACTCTTTATTTCCGCCAAATCTTCCCAAACTATGTGAAGAGCAGAGCATCCTACTATCTCCTCCTGGTATTCGCAAACCCAAAAGTCCCTTATATCTTCGTATATGGAGTTTAGGCTTCTGGGCAGAAGAATACCCTCTTTTGCGTATTCGTTTATAAGGGTGTAAAGTTTGGGGGCATCTTTCAAAATGGCTTTTCTTACCTTCATGTGTTATAATTTACGCCCGGAGGGAAAAACAGATGCTGTTGCAAAAATCTTTTTGGCTGGTTTTACTTTTATCAGTAAGTTTTTCCTTTTCTTGTCCCGCAAGCATAAGCATAGAAGATGCTATAAGGATAGCAAAACCTTATGTGGGAGAAGTGATCCATTCAAGCAAAGGACAAAGCAAGAAAACGGGAGAATGCTACTACAGAGTTAGAGGCACAGAAGGAACCGCCCTGATAGATGCCAAAGACGGAAAGCTCATAAGGTTTTACAGGAGCAGATAGATCAGCTAACCTCATATCCGCCGAGCACTAAGGATTTTATGCGCAGAGTGGGCTGTGCATCTGTAACTGGTACTCCCTGACCGTCCTTACCACAAGTGCCTATGCTCCATCCCAAGTCTTTTCCTACCGCATCTACATCTTGCAAAGCCTTTGGTCCGTTTCCTATGAGCATGGCAGACCTTATGGGATAAGTGATCTCACCATTCTCTATGAGATAACCTTCCATGATCTCAAAGACAAAATCGCCTGTGAGTGTGTTTACCTCACCTCCACCCATCTTGACTACATAGACACCTCTCTTTGTGTCTTTTAGGATATCATCAGGGTTGTCCTTACCCGGCAGTATAAAGGTGTTTGTCATTCTCACCATGGGCACATAAGCATAGCTCTGCCTTCTGCCGTTTCCTGTAGAGCTAACTTTGTCTTTCATGGCACTCAGCCTGTCGTACATATAACCCACAAGGTAGCCTCCATCTATAAGAAGGGTTCTTTGAGCAGGCACTCCTTCATCATCCACAGTAAAAGAGCCGTTGTATCCTTCAAGTGTTGCATCATCTACTACGCTAACAAGCTCGCTGGCAACTTTTTCACCCAGCTTACCCCTATACACAGAAAGACCCTTCTGGACCAAGTCCGCTTCAAGCCCATGTCCTACTGCTTCGTGTATCATAGTGCCACCAGCTTGAGAGGACATTACCACAGTAAAACTTCCCGCTGGTGCAGGCTTTGCAGAAAGCATGAGCAAAGCCCTCCTTACCGCTATGTCCGCTATCAACTCTGGAGGCTTTTCTCTAAAAATTTCAAAACCTCTAAGACCGCCTACTGACTCATAACCCCTTTGCAATGTGTGTCCGTCGCTCACCACCACATCTGTGAAGAACACCACCCTTTTTTGTTCATCTTGTGCAGTCTCCCCCATACTGTTGATGATGAGAAGCTCTCTAGTTTTGTCCATAAGTACGATGAGCACTTGCTTTACTTTATCTCCATAACTCCTTGCCCTTTGGTTGGCTCTTTCTAAAAACTCAACCCTGTAAGCAATATCTTGAGCATCTATGTCTATTTCCACACTGGTTTTTCCTCTTATGTACTTCTTGCCCACAGCAACCGGACCACAAGCGTTACCCATAGACAGAGTCTTTGCTATCTGCACAAGATTTTCAAAGGTTATGTCAGTAGTATAGCCGTAATAGGTTTTTCCTTCTTTTATAAGTCTTATACCCACCCCTTCATCAATACCCCACTGAACCTTTTCTACCTTGTTGTTCTCAAAGTGTATCCTGCAAATCCTTGACCTTTCGTAAAAGAGCTCACCGTACTGTCCACCCCCAGACATGAGGTAAGACAGTATATAACCTGCCTTTTCTTTAAGAAGCTCCTTTGTATGTTCCTGTGTCTGCACCATTTTAGAGACCAAAAGTAGTAGGTATGTCCATGTTTACATCTTTTACTTCCTTTATTTCGGGAAACTTGTTCTTTAAAGCCCTTTCTATACCAGCCTTTAGTGTGAGCACAGACATACCACAACCAGAACATGCACCCATCATACGCACCAGAACCGTACCGTCTTCAAGCACATCCACAAGCTCCACATCTCCACCGTCAAACCTAAGAGCAGGTCTTATTTCATCAAGAACAGCTTCTACTTCCTCTCTTGTAGGCATAGCCATATTTCACCTCCTTAAAGTCTATTAGAATAATAAAATACTCCAAAAGATGCCCAAGATGGATGAGAAAAGTCAGTTTATCGTAGTGAGGCTGTTCCAAAAATACAAACCCATTGACACACAAAAGTTTTAAAGCTAAAATCTAACCCTGATGTTTGTTAGCCTACAGTTCAAGCTTGAACTAAGAAAGGAAGACAAAGAAAAACTCATAAAGCTGATGCGTAAGCAATCTTCCACCATCCGGGTTGCATACAACATACTAAAGGAGTTGGAAAAAGAAAAAACAAAAAACCCACACGCCCAAGTATACCACAGACTAAGACAACTATTCCCTGAATTGCCAACCAAATACATTGACTTAGCCATTTACAAAGCTAAGCAATATCCCACAGATAAGCCAGTGGTCTTTGGAGGCAAAAGACTTTTTGAAAAGCTTTGTAAAAACCACCTTACAGGAAAAGCAAAAGAAGGACTTAAAAAGCAATGGAAAGAACAAAGACAAGGAACACTCATAAGCATTGGGTCAAAGGCAGACAAAGGAAACAGATTGACAAGGTTTGAAGACCTAAACGGAAAGCTACACATTAGAATTACCACAGGAAACAGAGAGTTTATTTATGCCAAAGTGTTAAGGGAACCCAGCAATAGCAAAGATAAATGGATAACTTTTAAGGCTATGCTTTTAGAAAGCTGGCAAACAAAAAACTACTTTGCCTACACAGTGGAGTTAAAACTGAGAGATGGAGAAGTTTATGGAAGCGTATCCTTTGAACTTCCAACACCTGAAGTTAGGTGCACCAAAGAGAACGGAGTAATAGCCATAGACATTAACGCATCACCAATTCATTTAGCTATAGCAGAGGTATCAAAAACTGGAGAATTAGTAAGCTATCAGAGTATCAGCTTACATCACCTTTTGGAACTCTCCAAAAATAGCAAAGACAATGAGGAATGGATATTGGCACACAAAGTAGTAGATTTAGCTATTGAGAAAGGCAAAGCTATAGCTGTGGAGAATTTGAAAAAGCTTAAGAAGGGAAAGCGAGGAGATGGGAAAGCTACACTAAGAAAAAGGCTTCATCATTGGAATGCCAAAAAGTTCTTGCAAAAGCTAAAAAGAGTAGCAATGTTAAAGGGAGTGGAAGTAGTAGAGGTAAATCCCGCCTACACATCAGTTATTGGCATGCTAAAATATGCACCGCAGTTGAACATAGACAAAGACATAGCATCCGCATATGTGATAGGGAGAAGGGCATTAGGTTTCAGAGAAGACACACCTGAGAATTACGAAAGACTGCTAAAAGACAAAGCATATTTGGAGTTTGCTTTGAAAAGATATGAAGAGAGAGAAGAGAAACTTACGGAACTTATAAAGAAGGAAACCAACGAATATAAGAGTAATGGATTAGAAAGCGAACTAAAGAATGTAGAGTATGCAAAGAAGCTTTTAGCTGATCTCATACAAAGCCTTCAGAGTGAGCTAAGTTCCTGTGAGGGAGCCGATGGAAGGAATTCCGAGCGGGGAGAGACCAAAAAAGTCTCTCAATCCGCTTGGCAAGTTCTGAGGGTAGCCCTCCTTTTGCCTATCCTTGGAAAGGTCTTGCCAAGAGACCTTTCTCCTCTGAAGCCAGTGTTGGTGGAAGGGGTATGGGATAGGGTGAGGAGTAGGTTAGCTCCTTTAGAGGTTGGAGGGGCGTCCCGATGAAGGATTTTTCTAGAACAGCCTCAGCTATAATATTCGATAGGAGGTTTGATTTATGGAGACTTTAGCCTATGGGTTTCCTAAGCTGGGAGAAAAGAGAGAGTTCAAAAACCTTTTGGAAAACTATTGGAAGGGGAAAATTTCTGAAGAGGACCTTATAAAGGGGATGAACGCCCTCAGAGACTGGATGGTGAGACTTTACAAAGATACTGTGGACTTCTTTCCCTCCAACGAGCTTTCTTATTACGACTTTATGTTAGATAACGCTCTGATGGTGGGAGCTATTCCCTCAAGGTTTGGGGAGTTCAAAGGTCTTAGCACTTACTTTGAAATGGCGCGCGGAAGTCAGGCATTGGAGATGACCAAATACTTCAACACTAACTATCACTACTTAGTACCTGAACTTGAAGGGACAGACTTTAAACTGTTGAAAAACTATCCCCTTGAAGAATATCTTTACTTCAAAAGCAAAGGCATAGAAACCATACCTAAGATCATATCCCCTTACACCTTTTTGAAGCTTTCTAAAGCCTTAATCAAAGGGTCTTCACCTCTGCCTGTGTATCAACTTTCCAAGATAGAAAGTTTTGAAGACTTAGAGCGTTATCTTTTGGCACTACTGCCCGTTTATCAAGAGATCCTAAAGCAGCTAAGACAAGAGGGAGCAAAAGAAGTGATTTTTGAAGACCCAGCACTATGCTATGAGATGGAAAGCCAAGAGTGGGACCTCGTCCATGAGATGTACAAAAAACTTAGCCATGATGCGGACATATATGTAATAACCTACTACGATAGCGTATCTGATTACAAAAGGTTTGTAGAACTGCCCGTAAAAGCTGTGGGTCTTGACCTTGTATCTAACACGGAGAATTTGGAAAACCTCAAAAGGTACGGATTTCCCTCTGGCAAAAAACTCATAGCCGGTATAATAAACGGTAGACAAGTCTGGAGAGCAAGCCTTGTAGAAAAGATAAAGCTTGCTGAAGAGCTTTTACAATACACCCAGCATCTAATCATATCCAACTCTTGCCCCCTCTTTCATCTGCCAGTTAGCGTAGAACCAGAAGAGGACCTACCTGTACATCAGGTTCAGATAGAAGGTTTGACTTGGCTCAGTTTAAAAGAGCGCTTGGCTTTTGCCAAAGAGAAACTTCAAGAGCTAAACCTTATAAAAAGAGCTATAGCTGGGGATCAGCAGGCCCGTATGATGGTAGAAAAAGTAGAAAACATAGTGCGCGTGCCCTTCGGAGTGAACCAGGAGGTTAGGAAAAGGATAAACAGTCTTACGGAAAGAGATTTTCAGAGAGAGTTAGATCACAAGGAAAGGATAAAGCTCCAACAGGAGATTCTGCGCTTGCCCCCATTTCCGACAACCACCATAGGTTCATTCCCCCAGACGGAAGAAGTCAGAAAGATGAGAGCTTCCTACACCGCTGGCAAGTTGTCCCAAAGGGAGTACGAAGAGTTTATTAAGAAACAGATACAGCATGTAATAAGAGTTCAAGAAGAGATAGGTCTTGATGTTTTAGTTCACGGTGAGTTTGAAAGAACAGACATGGTGGAGTTTTTTGCCCAGAAGTTAGAGGGTGTAGCAACCACCAAACACGGATGGGTGCTCTCTTACGGCTCAAGGGTTTATAGACCTCCCATCATTTACGGAGATGTATACAGACCTGCCCCTATGACCGTGACAGAAATAGCCTACGCTCAATCTTTAACGGAGAAACCAGTAAAAGGTATGCTCACAGGACCTGTAACCATACTCAACTGGAGCTATTACAGAGAAGATATGCCCAAGAAAGAAATAGCCTACCAGATAGCCTTGGCTCTTCTGGAAGAGGTTAAAGACCTTGAGAAGGCAGGGATAAAGGTAGTGCAGATAGATGAACCTGCCTTTAGGGAAGGTGCACCTATAAAGAGGAAGGACTGGGATGAGTACTTTGAATGGGCTGTAAAGGCTTTCAGACTGTGTTCCAAAGCAAGTCCACAAACCCAGATACATACTCACATGTGCTACAGCGAGTTTAACGATGTTATAGAGTACATATACCAAATGGATTTTGATGTAATATCCATAGAGGCTTCAAGAAGTAAAGGCGAGATCATATCCGCCTTTGAAAAATTCAAAGGATGGGACAGACAGATAGGTATAGGTGTCTATGATATACACTCTCCCCATGTACCCACAAAGGAAAGTATAAGAGCCATTTTAGAAAGAAGCCTAAGAATTTTACCCAAAGAGCTCCTTTGGGTGAACCCAGACTGTGGACTAAAGACCAGAAGGTGGGAAGAGGTGGTGCCATCTTTGAAAAATATGGTGGAGGTAGCACACGAGCTGAGAGAAAAGTACGCTACTGTATAGATGAGTATTTTAAGTGATTTCCTCAGGGAAGTGGATGAAGGCTATGCGGTCATAAACACATCTGGAATAGTGGTTTACGCCAATGACTTTATGATCAAGAGGCATATAATTAAAGAAAATTGGGAAGGCAAGCTTTATTACGAGTGCTTCAATTTGCTTGCTTTCGTATCAGCCATAGCGGAGTGTATAGCGGAGAAGAAAAGGATCAAGATTTTTGTTGAACACGATCAAATGGAGTATTCAGTGGACTTATTTTCCGCAAAAGACGGCATACTTTTAAGAATAACAGACATTACACAGTTTAAAAGATACGAAAGGTCAAAAAAGGAGTTTTTGGCTAATGTGTCGCACGAGCTTAAAACACCGATAGCCATAATAAGAAGCATACTTGAAACCCTTATAGAAGAAGAGCAAGACGAAAAAAAGAAGAGTATGTTAGAGAGAGCCTTACGAAGGTCTGAGGACATGAAGAACCTGGTGGAAGACCTTTTAATCATTACAAAACTTGAGTCAGGAGAAGAAAAGCTTAGAAAAGAAAATCTAAGTTTATGGGATGTGGTTGAGCTGGTATTTGATAATATTAAAGAGGTGGCACAAAACAAAAAAGTCCAACTTATAAACCGCGTAGATGAAAACTTTAAAATTTATGCGGACCAAGAAAAGCTTGCTCTTCTGCTTCTGAATCTTGTGGATAATGCGGTAAAGTACAATAAAACGAACGGTCAAGTAGTAGTAAGTGCTTACACACAAGATGCGCACGCGGTTATAGAAGTTTCTGATACTGGTATAGGTATACCAAAAGAGCACTTGCCTTTTGTGTTTGAGAGGTTTTACAGGGTGGACAGGTCTAGGTCAAAAGAGGTGGGAGGCACGGGTTTGGGTCTTTCCATAGTTAAACACATAGCACTTTCACACGGCGGAAAAGTAGAGGTGGAGAGCAAAGAAGGGGAAGGTAGTAAATTCAGAGTCTACCTACCTGTGAACTACTCCACCTTATAGAAGGTTCCACTTCCTGCTTCACAGAGGCTTCCACCTCTCCACAGGCTTAACCTCGGGCCGCTCCAGCCCTAGGTCCCTTGATTATCGGGACATCTATTACTATAGTCCAAAATAAGAACCCTGTCAAGTCTTTTGCAATTCATCTCCACCTTACAGAAGATGGAGACTTCTTGCGGATTTGGGTTAAAGTAGATGCCCAAGTTTAGACTTTTTAGTTTCTAAGTATTTTTGGTTGTGTTCGCAAGGTTCTATTTTCAGAGGGACTCTTTCCACTACTTCAAGCCCGTATCCTTCCAAAGCTACTATCTTTCTGGGATTATTGGTCAAAAGGCGCATCTTTCTTACACCTAGGTCTAACAGGATCTGAACCCCTACACCGTAGTCCCTTAGGTCTGCTGGATAGCCTACCTTCTCGTTAGCTTCTACAGTATCGTATCCCATATCCTGTAGATGGTAAGCTTTTATCTTATTAACTATACCTATACCCCTTCCTTCGTGTCCCATTATGTATACCAGAACACCCTTGCCCTCTTTGGCTATGATCTCCATAGCGGTCTCAAGCTGAGACCTGCAATCACACCTTAGAGACTTAAAAACATCCCCCGTAAGACACTCTGAGTGTACGCGTACAAGCACTGGCTCGTCCTCTTTCCACTCCCCCATGGTAAGAGCTATCTGTTCTTCTCCTGTAAGCACATGCCTGTAGGCATGTATCTTGAAAAATCCGTACCTCGTAGGAAGGTTTGCTGTAGCCTCTCTGACAACTAACCTTTCTTTTTTGAGCCTGTAGCTTATGAGATCAGCTATGGTTATTATCTTAAGCCCAAACCTTTGTGCGAACTTTATGAGGTCTGGCAGTCTTGCCATGGTTCCATCTTCGTTCATGATTTCGCATATTACTCCTGCGGGGTAAAGACCAGCAAGTTTTGCAAGGTCTACGGAGGCTTCCGTGTGTCCCGCTCGCTCCAACACACCACCGGGTTTTGCCTTCAAAGGAAACACATGCCCCGGACGAATAAAGTCAGATGGCTTTGCATCCGGGCTTATGGCAAGTTTTATGGTAATAGCTCTGTCGTAAGCGGATATGCCTGTGGTGGTGCCAAATTTGGGATGGGCGTCAATAGACACGCAAAAGTAGGTTCCCTTGGGATCTGTGTTCCTTGTAGCCATAGGGTAAAGGTCAAGCTCTTCGCACCTTTCCTGTGTTAGCGTAAGACACACGAGCCCTCTTCCGTACTTGGTCATAAAGTTTATGGCAGAAGGTGTGACTTTCTCCGCAGCCATAACCAAGTCTCCTTCGTTTTCTCTGCTTGGGTCATCAACCACTATAACCATTTTGCCTTCCCTTATGTCCTCTATTGCCTCCTCAATACTGCTAAACTTAAGGTCTTGCATAGTCTTACCTCCTGCTCAGCTTTTCTTTTAGCTCTACGAGTTTATCTAAAGTGTTGTCCAATATACTTTTTCTATCTTGACTTTCTTCAACTACCTTTGTCTCTTTACCCGCAAGCTCAGAGGCTATGGAGTTTATAATCTTGGGACCAAAGTGTGTCCATACATGATCTATGACGAGCAAAGCCAAAAGCAGGTACAGTATATACTTTACCATTTTAAATTAAAATATTCCCGTTAATGGATAATGTAAAGTGGCTTCTTTTAAGATTAGGACCCTATTGGTATCTTATTCTTTTGGCGCTCTTTGGGTCTTTACTTGAATCTGTAGGCACTACGGGTGTAAGCTTGGTAGTGAAAAACCTTGTCAATAATGTGTTTTTAGTTAAAAGCTACCAAGAGCTTATTAAGGTGGTGCTTTTTTTGCTGACTTTTGCCCTTTTAAACCAGCTGGGAAACTTCCTGGCTTCCATATTCATAAACCTTTACTCAGAGCTTGAGGTAAAGAGGACCAGAAAGGAGGTTTTTAATAGACTTCTAAAAGCTCAGTACGGTATGCTTTCCAAAAGCTCATCGGGAGATGTCATAACCAGATTTATCTCGGATATGCAAGCTTACAGATCTCTATTGGGAGACCATCTTCCTAAGCTTTTCAGAGATCCTATTACAGTAGTAGCATTACTTGGTGTGCTTTTCTACAGGGATTGGCTACTCACAACTCTATTGGGAGTTTTACTGCCCCTTTTGGCTTTTGCGGTAAGATACTTTGGTCATAAGAAAGGCAAACACATAAAACGACTTCAGGAAAGTGTAGGTATGATGACACAGAGTTTGACAAATGTGCTGAAAGGTTACGAAAACATCAAAACCTTCTCTTCTGAAAGAAAATTTCTCAAATGGTTCAAAGATTTTAACGAGAGAGTTTTTAAGGCAAGTATGAAGTCTACCTTATACTCCACTACCAACTCGGTTTTTAACTTTGCCCTGGGTTATCTTGTTGTTTCCGCTATAATCCTCTACGGTGGAGTCAGAGTAATACAGGGAGGACTTACTGCTGGTGACTTTGTATCTTATATAACCGCACTGTTTTTGATACATCAACCGCTTACAGAAGTTCAAAAAGGTCTAATGGAGGTCAGAGCAAACATACCCATACTAACAAGAATAAGGGAGCTCTTACACATACCTCAGGAAAGTTCTGGGGTTATTATCTTTCAAGGTCTGAAAGAAGGGATAAACATAAAGGACTTGAGGGTAGAACTTGGACCAGAGCTATTGCTAAAAGGTATAAATTTGGAGATCAAAAAGGGTGAAAAGATAGGTATTATAGGTCATACGGGCTCCGGAAAAACCACTTTCCTGAGGGCTCTTGCAGGACTATTGCTCTACGAGGGAAGTATAAAGTACGACGAGGCTGAACTAAAAGAGATAAATAAGAAAAGCTTTAGAAGACACATAGGCTTTTTTACACAACAGCCTTTTATCTTTGCAGGTAGTGTAAGGGAAAACTTATTGATAGCAAAACCTAACGCTAATGACCAAGAGATAAAACAGGCTCTTGAGCTTTCTGTATGTGATTTTGTAAAGAGTCTTGAGCAACCATTGGAAGAAGGCGGTGGGAATCTTTCGGGTGGAGAAATGCAGAGACTTGCCCTTGCACGGCTGTTTTTAAAAAATCCTGATATCATCTTTCTTGATGAGGCAACTTCCTCTATGGATGTCAAAACGGAGCAAATAGTTCTAAAAAACATCTTTGAATTTTTCGAGGATAAAACCATCATTTTAGTGGCTCATAGGTTCTCCAACATACTTTTGTGTGATCGCGTGCTTGCCTTTAAAGATGGCCAAGTATTATCCCAAGGCAAACCACAGCAGGTAATACAGTCCTTCCTTGAAGATTAGCAAAAATCCTCTATCTGTTGCAAATCTTTTTTAAATGCTCTATATTATAACATACCATGGTAAAAGATGTAAATGCAAAGCTTGAAAGGTTCGTAGATAAGTGCAAGAGCATGGGATTGAAGATAACACCCCAAAGGGTTGCAGTTTACGAAGTGCTTTTAAACAGAGAGGATCATCCCACGGTGGAGGAAGTCTACAACGAGATAAAGAAAAGATACCCTTTTGTATCCCTTGCTACAGTTTACAGAACGGTTGAAACCTTAGAAGATCTCGGTTTTGTCAAGAGGGTAGCTTATTGGGGTGGTTCTGTTAGATACGATGCTAATGTAGAAGACCATCACCACCTTATATGCACCAAGTGTGGTGCTATAAAAGATGTCCGACTAGACATAAACTGGCAGGCACCTGAGCAGATGGAAGGCTACAAAGTAGAAAAGTACTCTCTAAACATATACGGAGTCTGTCCAGCATGTCAGAAGGAAGAGAACTAAAAGTTTACACACCAGCAGAAGTAATATCCAAACTTAGTCAAGAGCTTCCCCATTGGCAATACCAAGAAGGCTATATAGTGAAGGAGTTTCATACAAAAAACTGGAAAGAAACCGTTTTTCTTGCTAATGCCATAGCTTACTTAGCAGAAGTTCATTGGCATCATCCCGACTTGGAGCTCTCTTTTAAAAAACTCAAGGTAAAGCTCAAAACACATGAGGCAGAAGGTATCACCGATAGAGACTTTAACTTGGCAAAGGAGATAGAAAGGATATCTAAAAAACCAGAATGAAAGTATACAGACTGGGTAAACAGGGACATCTGAGATCCATAACTCTCTTTCACGCTATGGCACGCCTTGGGTATAGAGGACTTATTATCACGGAACCAACAGATACATATGTGAGCGTGGGTTACTTTGACAAAACAGAAGATATAATAGACTACGAAAAGTGCAAAAGCTTGAACATACCCGTCATTAGGCGAGAGGTGGGGGGTGGAGCGGTTCTGCTTTCTGGAGGCCAAGTCTTTTACCAGCTTATACTTGCTAAAAATCAAGTGCCCTTTAAGATAGAAGACGCTTACAGAAAATTCTCTAAGCCTGTGATAGAAACATACAGAAGGCTTGGAGTAGAAGTAATCTACAGACCCATAAACGACCTTGTGGTCAAAAGTGGTAAAAAAATAAGCGGTCAAGGTGCAGCCGATATAGGTGATAGCTTTGTTTTTGTAGGAAATGTTCTTTTGCGGTTTGATACCAAGCTCATGTCAGAGCTTTTCAAAGTTCAGGAGGAAAAGTTCAGAGATAAGCTCTACAAGAGTCTTGAAGAAAACATCACATGGGTGGAAAGAGAAACACAAAAAAGCTTTTCCTACAAAGAGGTGGAAAACATACTGGTAGAAGAGTTTTCCAAGTTTATAGAATTCGAAGGCGAAGGGGAAATAAGCCAACAAGTTTTGCATCTTGCAGATGAGCTGATGCAATACCTAACCTCAGAAACTGTTCTTTTTGAAGACACGGGCAGAAAGCATAAGTTTTTAAAGATAAGAGAGGGGGTTTATGTAAAAAACGCAGTCAAGAAAGTGAAGGGGGGATTGATCAAGGCAGAGGTATGTATCAAAGAAAACATAATAGAAGATGTCAGTCTATACGGGGATTTCACTCTTGTGCCAAAAAATGCCATCAGGGAGCTTGAAAAGGAGTTAAAAGGCACAAGCTTAGATCAAGTAAAATGTAAAATAGAAAAGTTTTTGAAGAAAGCAGATATGCCAGGGGTTGAGGCAGAAGACCTGCTTGAACTTTTACTCTCTTAACCCTTTTTCTGCAGGAAGCTTTATCTTATATAATAGCCTACCTTCTTTGCTATGGGAGTGTTTTTAGTACTTTTTTTAGTATTTTGGAGTGGTTGTTCTGTGGTGATAAAAGAAAAGCCAAAGCGTTATGAGGGTGTGTTAAAGGTTAACTGTCCTAGTCCCATATACACAAAAGGTTTTTACTGTGAAGGAGGCAAAGCGAGGAGTACTTGGGTACAACCTTGGAGTAAGGTAAAGATTACCAACCTAAAAAATCAAAAAAGTATAACTATAGCGGTTATGCGCGATGATAATGTTGAGGGGGTATGCGTTCCAGAAAAGTACAAGAGTATTCTCGGTGCGGACCCTTTCCCCGCAAAGCTTGACATGGAGAGGTGTGGAAGGGAAGGTATCACAGAATGTCCTGCAAAGATTGAAGGGTTAGCAAGCTATTACACTGAGCCTTATCACAATAGAGAAACTGCTTACGGTATTCCTTACGATATGTATGGCATGTACGCAGCTCACAGAACTCTACCTTTGGGAACCATGCTTAAGGTAATAAACACGGAAAACCACAAGGAAGTTATCGTTAAAGTTATAGACAGGGGACCCTTTAAACAGGGAAGAGTCTTAGACCTTTCTTACGGTGCAGCAAAAGAGCTGGGTATAATAAACAAAGGTGAAGTTAAGGTGGTAGCTTATGTTTTAAGATGTGGAGAGTGAATTTTGCGAACCACAGGCACAAAGGCTTTTGTGGAAACAAGCAGCGTATCTCCTACACTTAGATCATCCGCGGTATCTTTATCAACAACCACCTGCACCAGCTCAGCACCTATAGCAAGGGTCAGCACACAAACCACATCTGTGTAGTTCTTTTCCAAGAGTAAGGCATTTAAGGAAAACTTAGGTGAGCTTCTACGCGAGAAGAAAACTTCCTTAGGTGTTCCTTCTGCCAAAACTTTTCCTTCCAGCAGATACATTACTCGGTTTGCAAGCTTAAAAGCATCCTCTTTGTTATGAGAAACCATGATGGTAGTTATCCTGTAATTTTTGTGGAAGTTTTTTATCTCCTCCCTGAACACTTGTGCTGTTTGATGGTCAAGGGCTGAAAGAGGTTCATCTAAAAGAAGTATACTTGGCTCTCTTGCCATAGCTCTCAAAAGCGCGACCCTCTGTTTTTGTCCTCCTGACAGAGAGGTGGGCTTTCTGTTGGCAAGATTCTCCATTCCCGCAGTTCTCAAAAGTTCCATGATCTTGTCTTTGTCCTTCTTTTTCATACCAAATGCTATGTTTTCAAAAACACTCATATTGGGAAAGAGGGCATAATCTTGAAAAACAAAACCCACATCTCTTTTCTGAGGTGGAAGGTTTATACCCCTTTTGGCATCAAACCAAACTTTACCCTTTACTTCTATGTAGCCTTCGTCTGGTTTTTCAAGTCCAGCTATCATACGCAAAAGTGTGGTTTTCCCACTACCAGAGGGACCAAAGACTACAAGGAAATCCTCTTCCTTTACTTCAAGCTCAGCCTCAAGGGTAAAATCTCCGCTTGTGCCATGAAGCCTTTTTTTAACCTCAAGCCTTATCAAGAGATGCTCCACCTCCTGTTTAGGATGTAAAGGGTCAAAAGGGCAAACATGGAAAAACCCAAAAGAATAAAAGCGTACAGATGAGCTGTTGAGTAATCCAGTTTGTCTACCGCATCGTATATAGCTATAGACACTACCTTAGTTTCTCCTTCTATACTTCCTCCTACCATAAGCACTACTCCAAACTCACCTACCGTGTGAGCAAAGGAAAGTGTCAAGCCTGTAAGTATAGATGCTTTCATGTTGGGAAGTATAACCATTAGGAGTGTCTTTAACTTAGACTTTCCAAGAGTCCAGCTTGCTTCTATGAGATTTTTAGGTATGGACTTGAACCCTGCGGTGAGAGGATGGATCATCATGGGCATGCTGTAGATGATAGAAGCAAGCACAATACCCTCAAAGTGAAACACGAGCTGCTTTCCGAAAAGTTTGTACCACAAATAGCCTAAAAAACCTTTTTTGTTGAAAAGCAGAAGAAGGTAAAAGCCTAAAACTGTAGGGGGAAGTACCAGAGGTAAGGAGACTATGGCCTCCAGAAGAGTATTTATTCTGTGTTTGGTGTATGCAAGATAGTAGGACAAAGGTATGCCTATAATTAGAAGTATAAGGGTTGTCCAAAAGGCGAGCTTTAAGGTAAGCCAAAAAGGAAGAAAGTCTAACTCACTCATAAGCTACCTCCAAAGCCATATACCACGGTGGTAAAAAGAGAAAAACCTTTTTATTCGGGAACATTTCCATAATCTGTGCCTGTTCTCTCAAAAGTAGCACTCTTAGGGGCACCTGTTTAACTTCTAAGTGTACTCTGCATAAGACTTTTCCCATATCAAAACCTTTTACGACTCCTTCAAAAGTGTTTATGCAGGTGATGGGCTCTTTGGTAATCATAGGGCTTGTTTCGCTAAAGAAACACGCAACAAGCGTGCCTTCTTTGAGAAATCCCGCTTTGTTTGTTATATCCTCTAAAACTACAGAGTGTATAGTGCCTATAGGACTACTTATCTCTATGTGAGAAAGCTCGTGATCAAAATGAAGCTTTTCCACTCTTCCTTTGATTATGTTCATTTGGGTACACCAAAACCATACTTTTTGAGTATCTCTTTAGCTTTAGGCGATAGCACAAACTCATAAAAGCGCTTTGCTCCTTGTGAGTTTTTCCCCACCTTGGTAATGCCATAACCTTGCACTATAGGTTCGTGTTTGTCCTCAGGTAAAAGCCAGTATGTACCCTCCTTTTTCATGTTTTCAGACACAGCCAAAGACAAGGGTATTAGACCTACATCCGCAGAGCCAGAATAGACAAAGCTTGCAGTTTGAGATACATTTTCCCCAAACACCAGCTTGTTCTTTATTCTATCAAAGATGCCGTAGTTTTCCAGTACCTCCTTGGCAGCTTTTCCATAAGGAGCATGTTCCCAGTTGGCTATGGCAACCTTTCTCACCTTTGGGTCTAACAAAACTTGTGGAAACTTAGATGGGTCTAAATTAGCATCTTTTCTTACCCAAACCACTAACCTACCTATAGAGTAAGGTTTGGGTTTGGTTATTATGTATCCTTCTTTGTATAGCACTTGGACATACTTCATGTTTGCAGAAAAAAACAGATGGTAAGGAGCACCGTTCCTTATCTGCGCAGTGCCTTTACCCGAAGAGCCAAATATTAACTCCACTTTATCCTGTGGGTATTCCTTTTGGTAAAGCTTGGCTATTTCTGTAAGGGCGTATTGAAGGTCTGCGGCGGCAAAGACCCTTATGAGCTCTGCTCTTGAAAAAGAAAAAACTAACAAAAGAAGGAGTACAAATGGCACAGCAACACCTCCTTCACAAGCTTATTTTCTCAAAGCTTGTATTGACATGGTATCCCGGAAGGCTTTCCAAACATTCCCTATACACTTTGGAAGTCAGGGCATTTATAACCCTTTGAAAGTATCTGTCCTCTTCAAGCTCTTCTCTGTAGCAGATGCAATAATCCTCTCTTTTGACGCTTAAAAACTCAAGCCCGTGATCTACAGCAAAGAATTTTGTGGTTATACCTGCATCACCAAAGCGGTTTTTCAAGCTAAAGGCTATATCTTTGTGGCTCCCTTCCACCTCTTTGTATTTAGTGGGTTTTATTTCGCTCTTTATCTCCTCAAACACCTTTCTTGCCCCCGTACCTTTTTCCCTCAAAAGCCACACAAGAGCCGGATTTTTAAGCTCTCTGAAGCTTTTTATCTTTAAACCCTCCCTCAGAGCCACTCCCTCCTCCCAAGAAAAAAGCTGAGCAAGGCAAAAGCCCTTTCCAAGGCGCTCTCTAACTACTTTTAAGTTCTCTTCAAAACTACCCAAGTGTATGCCCGCTATATGCACATATCCTTCCTTCAAAAGTTTCAGAGCCCTCTCACTGGAAGCATGCATCACCACAAACCTAATACCCTCATCAAAAAGCTGATAAGACAGTAAATTTACGGAAATATCGCACCCGGCAAGTACATAGGTGGGTAAGGGATTTTTGTTAAAGCGCTGTATCCTACCTTTACTATAAAGCCCGTCAGGTGGCATAAAGCCGGCAGGATAAAGAACTTCTCTGTTTGATACCTTTGCGCTTATAAAGGGACCCTCTTTAAATGTTTCAAAGATTACGGGTTCTTCCTCGTGTGAAAAAAGCTCTTCCACGGTACAATCTAGAGCCCTTGCAAGTCTTATGGCGTAATCCACAGAAGGAATGGCTCTCCCGGACTCTATGGCACTTATAGTAGTTCTGGGTATCCCCGTAAGCACGGAAAGTTCCTCTTGAGATAGCCCCCTTTTGAGCCTGTAGCTTTTTACTCTATTCATGACGATATATTATATATATCTGCTAAAAAATTATCAAGACTTGTAAGGGAACTAATGGAACCATTATAATCTTTTGCATGAAATTTCTTATATTATTGTTTTTGGAGGTGCTTATGACAAGTTTGGCTTTGGCAGAGGAGCTCTACACATACAGGCTACATAACGGCGCACAGCTCATTGTAAAAAGAAGGGATGACACTCAAGCGGTTGCCCTGCATGTATGGTTCAAGGTGGGATCTATATACGAAAACTATCAAGAAAAGGGTATGGCACACTTTTTAGAACACATGCTTTTCAACGGTTCAGAAAAGTACCCTTACGGCCAAATAGACAGGCTGGTAGAAAGTATGGGAGGCAACATAAACGCAGGTACTTCCAAGGAGTACACCTTTTATCATATAGAAATAGCAAAGCCTTACTGGAAGCCCGCTTTGGAGATCCTCTATCAGCTAACACAAAAACCACTCCTGTCTGAGGATATGATAGAAAAAGAAAAACCCATAGTTATAGAAGAGTTAAAAAGAGGTAAGGACAACCCATCAACGGTCCTATGGGAAGAGTTTGAAAAGCTCGCTTACAAAGTATCACCCTACAGATTTCCCATTATAGGCTACGAAGAGACCATACAAAAATTCACAAGAGACTCCCTTTTGAAGTTCTACAGAAATTTCTACCAGCCTAGAAACATGTACATAGTGGTGGTAGGAGATGTAGACCCGGATCAAGTAAAAGAGGAGGTTATGAACACTTTTGGCAAAGAGGAAGGTAGACCAGTTGTAAGACCCCATATACCTACAGAGCCAGAGCAGATGGGTGTCAGGTTTGAAGAGATCAAGGATAGCAGACTAGAAAAGGCTTACTGGATAATAGGTTGGAGAGTTCCCCCAATAGGTTCAAAGGAGTACTACGCTTTGGTAGTGTTAGACCAGCTTTTAGGTGGTGGAAGGACTTCTGTGCTTTACAGGGAGTTAAAGGAAAAAGGCTTAGTTTATAGTGTGTACACTGGAGACTTGGCAAGACCACAGGACAACATGTATGTTATAAGTGCTACCTTTGACCCTGAAAAGTACACACAGGTTAAAGAGCGTCTAAAAGAAATTCTAAGTCAAATGAGCGTTCAGCTAACTGATGAGGAGCTGAAAAAAGCAAAGGAAAGGCTGGTAAATTCGGAGATATTTTCCTTAGAGAAGGTTTCAAGTGATGCTTACTATATAGGCTACTCAGTAACAGTTGTGGGGCTTTTAGACTACTACAAGTATTTTGAAAACAACATAAAGTCCGTTAGAAAACAGGATGTCCTGAAAGTTTTAGAGAGCTATTTAGACAAAGAGAACTACGACGAAGTACTTATGCTACCTAAAAGATGAGTGTTTTACTCCTTATACTGATATTTCTTACTTTATCTTTTGGAGGTGAAAAGGTGCATAGCCTAGTGCTTGATAATGGGGTAAGGCTAATAATCAAAGAGACTCACGGGAAGGGCATAGTTGCGGGTGTGATATTCATAAAGTCCGGTGTGCACGGAGAGAGCAAAAAAGGCATTACAAATCTTATCACAACACTTCTCACAAAAGGCACAAAAAAATACAGTTCTTATGATATAGCCAGTGCCTTTGAAGATTATGGTGGCAGTATATCCGCAAACACTACGGATGATTATGTGGAAATAGCTTTTGCTACAAAAGTAGAAGGTTTACAGAGGGGTCTTGAAGTAATAAGGAGCATGCTTTACCAGCCCGCATTTAACGAAGAAGATATCAGCAGAGAAAAGACAAACATAATAACTGCTATAAGGTCTAAAAGAGAGAGAGGATACGAGCTTGCCATGGAACATCTCAGGGCATTAACCTTTAAAGGCACTGATTACGAAGTTTCTCCTTTGGGAAAAGAGGAAGATATAAAGAGTATAACCAAGGATGATCTGATAAACAGATGGGAGGATCTGCTCAAAGGTGGGAACATAGTGGTCAGCATAGTTGGAGACATACAACCTGAAAAAGTAAAGCGCATGATAGAGCCTTTATTTTTAGAAATACCCGCAGGCACTTTTGATATGGGTGCAAAAGATACTTATATACAGACAGACCAAGTGCAGAAAGTAACAAGACCTGGTGCACAAGCAACACTGCTATGCGCTTTTAATGCCCCAAAGATGGTGGATAAGGACTACTATAGTTTTAAGGTACTCGTGAGCGCTTTGGGAAATGGTATGACTTCAAAGCTTTTCAAGGAGTTAAGAGAAAAGAAAGGATACGCTTATGCCACCTACGCTTACTATCCTACAAGGTACTTCTCTCCCAGAATGTTTGCTTATGTGGGAACTTCCCCGGAAAAAAGCCAACCCGCTTTAGAAGACCTCGTAAAAGTAGTTCAATCGTCAGAACTTACAGAAGAAGATGTAAAACTTGCCAAAAGCAAGCTTGTAGGGGACTTCCTCCTTGATCATCAAACAAGACTCAAGCAGGCATGGTATTTAGGATTTTACGAGATTATGGGCTTGGGTTGGAAGATGGACGAACTCTATCCGGAAAAAATAGAAAAAGTAAGCTATCAGGAGGTTGTTGATGCTCAGAAGAAGTATTTAGGCAAACATCAGTGTGTTGTGGTAGAACCTTAAAAACCAAGCTCCTTCTTTAATCTTTCCGTATCCCTTATTATTATCTCACCCCTTCCCAGCTTAATTATTTCATCCTTTTCTAAGTCCTTCAAGAGTCTTGATACTACCTCTCTAACGGTCCCTATGTCTTTAGCTATATCTTCGTGCGTTAGTCTAAGAATCTTACTCTTTAGAGACTTTTCATAAAGATACCTTATGAGCCTTTTGTCCACTCTTTTTGACAAAAGCTCGTTGAGCATAATAAACAGCTCGTAAAGGTTTTTGGCTATCATCTCAAGGACAAAGTTTCTCCAGTGAGAGTACTTTTCAAAAAACTCCCTCACGGTGCGCACATCTAAAAGAAGTCCCGTTGTATCCACTTCAGTAACCGCATAAGCCGGGTAAGGCATGTTCTTTAGTATGGAGATGTTGGTAAACATGCAAGTCTCACCTGTAGTTATGCGATATAGAAAGATCTCCCTTCCACTTTCTAAAAGCAAGTAAACCTTTAAAGAGCCTTCCAAAACTATGGGGGATGCTTGGCATAAACTCCCCGGAGATCCTACTATGGTGTTTGCTGGTAAATGTACCTTCTGAGATTTTATAGAAAGCTCTTTCTTAAAGTCCTCTGGTGCAAAAGGAAACAGTTTGTGTGCATAATAGTATATTTCTTTTTCTCTTTCCTCAACCATGCAAAAATTATAACTCTTTCAGGAGTTGAGAAAGTTTAAAAAGAGAATAGAGCTTTAGCCCTTCCTTTTCTATGTTTTCCCTTCCACCCTCTTCCCTATCAACTATACAAAAAACACCGAGCACTTCAAAACCCTCTTCTCTGCATGCTCTTACAGCTTTCAAGGAGGAACTCGCGGTGGTAACTACATCCTCAAGGACTACAACTTTTTCACCAGGCTTTAACAGACCTTCCACCTGTTTCCCAGTGCCGTGCATCTTTTTTTCTTTGCGAACTACAAAGGGTTTTATGGGGTTTGCGTCCAGATAAGATACAAAGGCTACCGCATAAGCTATGGGGTCCGCTCCAAGAGTTAAACCACCTGCCCCATGTGGCTTTAGAGGCCTTATAGCAGAGTACATTACGCTACCTACAAGATGTATCCCTTCAGGATCAAGGGTTATCTGCTTGAGGTCAATGTAATACCTGCTGTATCTTCCCGAGGACAACTTAAATATGGGTTCATGTGCTACTCTTAGGGATCTCTCTAGGACCATCCTTTTTAGCTTCTCTTCAAGCATTGCCTCTTAGTTTTTGTTTTGCATACTCCATAAGTCCACCTGCTTTTAGTATAGCCTGAAGCTCCTGTGGGAACTTGGTAGCTGTGTACTCTTTACCCGTCGTTAGGTTTCTAACTATACCTTTATCAAGGTCAACCTCTACCTCATCTCCGTGGTTTATCTCGTCAACAGCGGAAGGAGCTTCTACTATTGGAAGACCTATGTTTATGGCGTTCCTGAAAAATATCCTTGCAAAAGACTTGGCTATAACTACAGGCACACCCGCATACTTTATGGATATGGGTGCATGCTCCCTGGAAGAGCCCGAACCAAAGTTCCTTCCCGCAACTATTATGTCTCCCGTATGGTGTTTTTCTGCAAAATCAGGATGTTCTGAATCTTCCATGACATGTTTGGCAAGCTCCTTAGGGTCAGAGGTATTCAAGTATCTGGCAGGTATTATCTGGTCTGTATCTACATTATCGCCAAACTTCCAAACCTTTCCTCTTATAACCATGTGAAAATTATAACTTATAATAAGGTTTATAACCATGCGAGAATTTGTACATCTACACCTTCATACTCAGTATTCGCTTCTTGACGGAGCAATAAAGATAAAGGACCTGGTGCTAAAAGCCAAGGAATTGGGATACAAAGCGGTTGCCATAACGGATCACGGGAATCTTTTCGGGATTCTTGACTTCTATAGGAGCATGAAAAAGGAGGGGATAAAGCCTCTTATAGGTATGGAGGCATACTTTACCACAGGCTCACGCCACGAGAAAAGAGGAAAAGGTGCCGAAGACAACATAACAGATAGGTATAACCATCACCTGATCCTAATAGCAATGAACGATGTGGGTCTTAGAAACTTGATGGAACTTTCAAGTATATCCTACAAAGAGGGTTTTTACTATAAGCCAAGGATAGATTACGAAGTTCTAAGCCAGTATTGTGAGGGTCTTATCGCTATAACCGCGTGTCTGAAGGGTGTGCCTACTTACTATGCATCATTAGGTGATGAGGAGAAGGCAAGCTATTGGGTAAAAAAATTCAAGGATCTCTTTGGGGAAAACCTCTATCTTGAACTGCAATCTAACTCCCTTGAAGAGCAAGAAAGGGCTAACAGGGTTCTTATAAACATAGCAAGGCGCTTAGGTGTCAAATTTGTTGCTACTAACGATTCTCATTACCTAAATCCCGATGATAGACTCGCTCATCAGGTGCTCATGGCTATACAGATGAAAAAAACTCTGATGGAGATACAACAAGGTGGGAGTTTTAAGTGTGTCAACGAAGGACTGCACTTTGCAAGTTCTCAGGAGGTGTGGAAGAAGTTTGAAGGTAAGTTTGAAGGCTGGGAAAAGGCACTTCTTAACACTCTTGAAGTGGCAGAAAAAACATCAGACACCTTTGAACTCTTAGAAAGCGGAGAATACTTACTGCCAAAATACGATACGGGTGATAAGACTACCGGGGACTTTCTAAGAGAACTTGCTATAAAGGGGTTAAAACAGAGAATACAGCAGGGGCTCGCAAAAGATACGAAAGAATACTGGGATAGGCTGGAGTACGAATTGGAAGTGGTCTCCAAAATGGGTTTTGAAGGCTACTTTCTAATAGTGCAGGACTTTATAAACTGGGCTAAGTCTCAAGGTATACCCGTAGGTCCCGGAAGAGGCTCTGCGTCTGGCTCCTTGCTCGCTTTTTCTCTTGGTATAACGGATGTGGACCCTATAAGGCATGGTCTTCTCTTTGAAAGATTCTTAAACCCAGATAGGGTATCCATGCCTGACATTGATGTGGACTTTTGTATGGAAAACAGGGACAGAGTTATACATTATGTAAAGAAAAAATACGGCGAGGAAAATGTAGCACAGATCATAACTTACAATGTGATGAAGGCAAAACAAACTCTGAGAGATGTAGCAAGAGCTCTGGGCATACCCTACTCTACCGCAGACACTCTTGCAAAGCTCATACCACAGGGTGATATTCAAGGCACTTGGCTTTCCTTAGAGGAGATGTACATTACACCCATAAAGGAACTCTTGGAAAAATACGGACAGCACAGAACAGACATAGAAGACAGTGTGAGCAAATTTAGAAAAATGTGCCAAGAAAACTCAGAAATAAAAACCCTTGTAGAGATAGCCCTTAAGCTTGAAGGACTCACAAGACACACATCTTTGCATGCTGCAGGAGTAGTCATTTCTCCTATACCCTTGCGCGAACGCATACCCCTTTATTACGATAAGGACAAAACCCTTGCGACGCAGTTTGACATGAGCAAGTTAGAAGAAGTGGGCCTTATAAAAATGGACTTTTTGGGGCTCAAGACCCTCACCGAGCTAAAAAGGATGAGGCAGTTAGTAGAAGAAAGACACGGAATAAGCGTAGACTACCTTAGATTACCTTTGGATGACCCTACAGTGTATGAGCTTCTAAGAGCAGGCAACACAACAGGCGTTTTTCAGCTTGAAAGCGTAGGTATGAAAAACCTTCTCAAAAGGTTAGAACCAGATAACTTTGATGACATAGTAGCGGTATTGGCACTGTACAGACCAGGACCCCTAAAGAGCGGGCTTGTAGATAGCTATATAAACAGAAAACACGGAAAAGAGCCTGTAGAATACATATTCCCAGAGCTTGAACCTGTTCTAAAAGACACTTACGGGATCATAGTTTATCAGGAACAGGTAATGAAAATATCTCAGGTACTTTGCGGTTTTACTCCAGGTGAAGCGGATACCCTCCGAAAAGCTATAGGTAAGAAGAAAAAAGATGTTATGCAAGAAATGAAAGAGAAGTTCATAAAGGGAGCGGTAGAAAGAGACTACGACGAGCAAAAGGTAAGAAAGCTATGGGAAGACATAGAGGAATTTGCCAGCTACTCTTTTAACAAATCCCATTCGGTAGCTTACGGATACATATCTTATTGGACAGCTTACATGAAAGCACACTACCCAGAGGAGTTCTTTGTGATAAAGCTCTCCACAGAGAAAAGTGATAAAAAGTTTATAAACCTCATAAGGGATGCAAAAAACATGGGCTTTACCTTGCTACCACCTGACATAAACGAAAGCCAAGCGGACTTTACCATAGTAAAAAAGGGAAAAATAAGGTTCGGCCTTGCAAGAATAAAAGGTGTGGGAGAAGATACAGCTAAGCTCATAGTGGAATGTAGAAAGAAAAAATGGAACAGTTTAAGGGATTTTCTAAAAAGTGTAGACCAACGGAAGGTTAACAAGAGGGTGGTAGAAGCTCTCATAAAAGCAGGTGCTTTTGATTTTACAGGAGAAAGTAGAGAAAGTTTGCTCTCTAACATGGATAAGACCTTAAAAAACGGCGTTATTCCCTTAGGAGATCTTTTTAGTACAAAGGACACAAACAAGGATAACACTACAGACCCATTAAAGTACGAGAAAGAAGTGTTAGGCATTTACATATCTAAACATCCCATAGACCCCATAGAAAGACTGCTTTTTGGAAAGGTAAAAGAGCTTGAAGAACTTGAAGAGTTAGAAGAAGGCACTTACTACTTTGCGGGCGTAATCTCCGAACTTAGGGTGAAAAAGACCAAAAACGGCACTTACATGGCGAGCTTTTACCTTATGGACAAGACGGGTATAGCTTCAGCTGTAGCCTTTCCGGATATATACGAAAACAGTAAAGATGTTCTAAAAGAAGATGCTCTTGTTGTCTTAAGGTGTGATGTGGAACTAGAGGAAGAATACGAAGAGATTAAGCTGATAGTTAGAGAGGTTTATAAACCAGAAGAGTTTATAAAAGGAGAAAGCATGCGCATGACGCTTGTTTTTACCAAAGAGCTTTCGGATGATGAACTAATAAAGCTAAAAAACTGCCTTATGAAGCATACTAACCAAGAGGGCAAAGAGCTTATATTAGACCTGCGCATAAACGGTTATAGAACCTTGTTGCAAGCAGATCCCAGTGTAAAGGTGATACCTTCTGCTGAGCTTTTGGAAGAGTTAAAGAATTTGGGCATCAGACTTATAGTTTAAGCAAAACTTAGGAAAACGCTTTATGTCCTCTTCCTTCTCCAAAAGTTCTATGGAAGAGCTTACAAAAGAGAGCATATAGTCTATGTTGATGTATCTAAAACTTTTTGGGCACTCTTTTAACTTTGCTTGCACCTTTTTGAGGACTCTCAAAGCGCTGTCTTTTCTTCCACATTTGTAGTGATAATAGGCTATGGCAAGCCTTATAAGTCCTTGATAGCAGTTTCTTGAAGGTTTGTCTTCTTTGGGGAAAAGTCGCCATATGTCTTCCAGCACTTCATGAGCCTCGTAAAACTTCTCTTCATCCCACAGCTTTTTAACAGTAAGAAGCATGTCTTCTTCTACACTCATCACATTTTAAACCCCAGATAAAAACCTCCAAGGAAAGCAGAAGAAAAAGCTACCTGCCTAACTATTCCGTGAATAAAGCTGCTAAAACCTTCAAACATACCTTTAAACATACTCAAAAAGGCAGACCAATGAATGTCTATTACTCCTTTACTTTTGAGCCATAGCAAAGAGAGTATGTAAAGTCCCAAGAGCATAAGGAAAATATTTAACACCCTCTTTACCGCAAAGCCTATTACAAACCCTGCAAAACCGCCATAACCTATATCTCCTACAAGCTCTTCAACGCTCATTGGTACCTAAGCACGCTGGGATTCAAGATGTCTGGATAGTTTGTAGTCATCTCGTAATCAAACAGCTGTTTTCTTATCTTTTTAAGGTCCCCTCTTTCTGGCTTAAAGGGATAGCTCTTTATGTCGCTTACTGAACTGTCGCCAAAGGGTCTGTTGCAAGCAACCTCAGTAGTTTTACCCCTACACCCTGAGGTCATGAAGGGTCTTCCACTCCAGAATATCTCCTCAAAAGTGTCTTTGTCTATACCAAAGTGCACAACTTGTCCTTTTTCGTTGAACTTCATATCCTCGTAACGAGCTATCTTGTTGTCTATAAGGTATCTGGCAAACTGCACTCTTCTGTACTGTGGTGCAGGGCATGGCTCTTCCTTTTCCATCATGGAGCCTTCTTCTGGCCAGAAGGAAAAGAGATGAGTTCTTGCTCCTAAATCCCTAACCCTCTGGATGGTTTGTATCATCTCTTGCTCTGTTTCTCCAAGACCTACTACCAAATGACAACCCGCATAACCATCTCCCATCACATCACAAGCCCACTCTAACACCTTCCAAAAGGTTTCCCACCTGTGAGGGCTTTTCATGGGTCTTCCTCTTAGTTTCTCAAACACCTCTGGTGTTGCGCAATCTATAGCTACGGTAACAGTATCAGCACCGAGCTTTTTGTAATCCTCCATATCTTCGTAGGTGGTTCCCGTTGCGTTTATAAGCAAAGATACGAAGATTTTATCTCCCAACTCTTCCAAGACTCTTTTGAGCACATACTTGGTATCCCTTATAGACTTTGGGTGTGTGATCTGAGCTATACAGAGCCGTTCCACATGACCTACACTTTTTGACCTTTCTATGATCTCTTCCAGTTTTACAGTGGGCCACTCTACCCTTATGAAGTTCTTCTTGGAGTATTCCATATCCCTTGCTTTCTGAAGCCCGCAATACGCACAGTCTGCATGGCACCCAGAAGGGTATGTCAAAAGCGTATTTATACAGCTAAGCTTAGTGTTTCTGTAGAACTGTCCAGGAACTAAACCTAAGGTCATAGCAGCAGCCATACTTATCTGAAGATATTCGGGACTTTCCTTTTGCTCTGTGAGCTTTTCAAGCACCAATTTATTCATAACTTACCTCCTCTAAGTATTTTAATAAGGTTTCTGATGGCTTTTCCACGATGGGATATAAGGTCTTTCTCTTCTGGTTTTAGCTGTGCCATGCTCTTTTGTATACCTTCCGGCTGAAATATGGGGTCGTACCCAAAACCTTGAGAACCTCTTGGTTCTGGAAGAATACTTCCTTCACACTCACCTTTTGCCCAACACCCGGCATCTCCTAAGCTAAGCACCAAAAATGCTACAAACTTGGCTTTTCTGTTTTCTATACCCTGCATCAATCTCAACACTTTTCTTATATTGGCATCGTCCTTTGAGGTCTTGACCTCTTCTTTTCCTCCGTACTGGTGCTGGTAGAACCTGCTGGAAAAAACTCCCGGATAACCATCAAGGGCATAAACCACAAGTCCTGAATCATCTGCAAGGATAGGCATACGGTATCTTTCGTAGTAAGCTTGTGCTTTTATGTAAGCATTTTCCAAAAAACTTGAACCTACTTCCTCAACATTTATCTCTTCTTCTGGCACCTCTACTTGCATGGAATAAGCTTCCAACAGCCTTTTCATCTCTTCTGCCTTTTTGGGATTGCCAGTAGCCAAAAGGATCCTCTTTAACTCCATTGGGGCATAAAAACGGTTGAACAGCAGTTTTGAGAAACTACAGGCGAAAGACCCATTTTTTTTGCATAAGAGAAAACACCCTCCGCTGGAAAAGTGATGCCATTTACTCCCGCATGTAGCGCATACACATCTAGCTTAAACCTTTCTTCACCAGCAGGTCTAGCACAGCCTATCACCACATGAGTTAGGGGTAGCCTTTTCCTTGCATGCAGTATCACTTTTGCGCTATCTTCTGCTTTTGGTGGTGGTAGCAACTGGAACTTAGCTTTTCCATAGTAAGGCATGACTACTACTAATACTAAGGCTGAGGGTTCAAAATCCGAGATAAGGTCTATAGCTCTGTATTCTCCCAAAACTTTCCCGTAGTGAAGTCCTATAATAACATGGGGCACTATGTTGTGGCTGTATTCTTTAAGATTTCTCAAAGATGTTTCGTAATCTTTTACGCCCTTGTGAGGCATTTTATAAACTTCCGCTATGGTTCTGTCATCACCTATTATGTCCAAAAGAACAGCATCCACCCGTGCTTCTTTTAAGCCTTCTGCAAGCTCCTTGCTCACAAGCCCCACATGACAGGTTAGAATCATACCAAGTTCTTCCTTTAGGTACCTCATAGCCTTCAGGAAAGGCATAAGTTCAACAACACCGTCTTTGTTAGACCCTCCTGAGATGAGAACACCCTGTATGCCTTTCTTTTTAAGTTCTTCTCCCACTTTTATAAGCTCTTCTGGTGTGGTTGCTGGTATCATGTGCCAAAGGATCTTAGAAGCACAGTGATCACACATGAGCTCGCAGTGTCTTCCCGTTATGGAAATGTCCACAAACTTAGGACCGGAACTAACCTTAAAGTCATCTACCTCGTAGTGTTTAAAGCCTGGGCTATGAAAGTGTATAGTGTTGCCAAAGTACCTTTTCCTTATCTCAAAACCTTCTTGAAGTTTTTCAAGGAGGGTGTGGTCCAAAGACACACCCTCGGGAAGGTCTATCAACCGCACTTTATACCCTTCTCGTTTATTACCTTAGTAAGAGCATCAACAGCAGACTGTCCTTTGAGGAGTTGGTTCACCTCTTCAGGATTGGACGGCTTTATCTTTGCTATCCACCCTGCACCGTAGGGGTCATCGTTCGCAAGAGCTGGGTTTCCCTTTAATGCTTCGTTTATCTCAACTATCTCACCCGTTAATGGAGAAGGCACAGGTCCCACCCACTTTCCACTTTCAATGGTAGCAACGCTCTTGCGCCTGTCTACTGTTTTGCCTACCTTTTTGGGTGTGTAAGCCACTAGCCTTCCAGCCATAGCAGCGGCTACAGAGGTGAGCCCTATGGTAAAAGTGCCATCACCGTTATCCTTTGCCCAGGTGAAGGCGTTAGCATCTGGGTCCACATCGTAAAGCAAGTCCTCGGGTATGTTGCACCCATTAACTACTGCCATATCTATACCTCCCATGTATAAGATTTATTAAAATATTAACACTTTATCAGCTTCCAGTGCCCTAAGGGCAAACTCGCTGGCTGGAACAATACCGTCAAGTTCTTTTACAAGGTCCTCTTCTGTAAGTCCGAGTGAATCAACCGCTTGCTTGCAAGAGTAAAACTTAACACCTGCCTGCTTGGCATCTTTCATAAAGTCATAAACCGTTTTTGGTTTTTTCCCGTTGGGAGAAAGACAGTTAGGCTCTGCAGGAACTATCCTTTGAGCCACACCGCGCTTAAGAAGGTTTGTACCATCCATGTTGAAAAACATCTCCACATCTGCATCATTAGAAGCCATAAGGGCTGCTATATAAAAAGGTGCTGCACATCTCCAAGGGGTTTTAGGACCGCTGGTCATGAGTATGACTACCTTCATGATTCTATTACCTTCCTGGCTTCTGCCTCATCTGGCACACCTACAAAAACCAATTTCCCGTCTATTATAGTAGAAGGTACAGACCTAATTATAAGCTTCTTTGCCCACATTCTACCCTCTGGCTGAGCTACATCAAGCACATCATATCTAAAACCGTATTCAGCTTGCAGTTTTTTCCAGAGCATATCTGCGTCGGGACAGGTGGCACACCATTGAGACACCAAAAGGATCACATGCTTATCCTTTGCCCCCATCATGTGCACCTCATACAGATTATGTCCCATTCGTCTATGTACTTTTTCATTTCTTCTACAGCTTTTTCACCAATGACAAGGTCTTTAATATCTCTCTCTAAGTCCGCAGGCTTTAGTTTAGCAACCCAACCATCTCCGTAAGGGTCGTAGTTTATTATATCAGGTTGTTCAAGAACTTTTTCGTTTCTTTCTACCACCTCACCCTCTATAATGGCGTTTATGGGTCCTGCCCACTTGCCACTCTCTAAAGAAGCAACAGGCTTTCCTTTCTTTATATACTTACCCGGCTCTTTTATACGCGCGTGCAAGAGCCTTCCAGCTCTTACTTGTCCTACATCAGTAAGACCCATGGTTACAGTTCCATCTTCGTTTATCCTAAACCATGTTTGTGTTTCTATATCGTAATAAAGGTCAAGGGGTACAACGCATCCGTTGTACTCCCATTCCTTACTGGTAGGACCACTGCCAAGCCCCATTGGACCTCCTACGCAAGTCCGAGCCTTTTGAGTACGGGAAGTGGGTCTGATAGGTTGTCTTTTAGCTTCACATCGTTGGCACCGTACCCAAAAGCCAAACCGAGCAGCTGGGTAAAGTACGCAGCAGGCACATCTACATCAGGAACTCCCTTCATCATAAGCCTGTGTCTGTACATCTCAAGAGAAGCATGGCATAAGGGACACTCTGTTGCTATTATGTCTGCTCCGTTTCTTTTGGCAGTCTGGAGGATCATCATTACAAACTTTTCAGACACCATCTCATCAGACAGTGAGTGAGGTCCTCCACAACATTGGGTGTGCATGGGTTCAAACTCCACATTGGTAGCTCCTGCTGCCTCCAGCAGAGCGTTCATATAATAGGGGTGTTCGTCATCATCTGCTGTGTCTCTTTTTCTTGGTCTTACTTCTTCTTCTTGACCTCCTGCGTGCGCGTATGTCCTTGCGTAAAAGTGAGGTCTTGTGTAAAGGCATCCGTAGTAGTTAGCAACCTTGAGCCCTCTCAAAGGTCTTTTTGTCTTCTCTTTTACTTTTTGGGGTCCCGCTTCGTGATAAAACCACTCAAGTATGTGATAGGTGTGGGGTATCTTATCAAGGGAATCTACTCCACCTTCTCTAAGAAGAGCATTCACCTTTTCGTAAACGCTTCTATCCGTCTCAAGAAAATACTCGGCTCTTTGAAGTGAAAAAGAACAGCCGTTACAAGGTGCCACTATAACCTCATGCCCCTGCTTTCTTGCCAAAGACATGTTTCTGGCATTTAAAAGCATGGTACCCATAAAAGTCACATTCTTGGACTCCATGGCACCACAGCAGTTGTAATCCTCAAGATAGTCTAGCTCTAAACCGAGCTCTTTGGCAACTATTCTAGTTGAAACATCATAAGCTCTTGCAGCACCTTCCAAAGAACATCCTGGATAATAAGCTACTCTTTTACCTATTACACCCATTTTAAACCTCCTTAGTGCGCTAATGCACCTTCTTCTTCCATAACTTTTCTAAGCACTTGCTTGAACCTGTTCCAGTTTTTAGTTCTTGGATGGAAAAGCATGTGTTTGGCGTTGAGCATAAGAAAACCTATGTTCATGGATTTTATAGGTTTCATGGTAAGCTCTTTGAGCCACTCGGGGGTTTCTCCTATGAAGGGTATAGGCTTTTTGAGAATGGGGTCTTTTACCACCTTGTAGCCTTGCTTCTCTATCCATCCAAAAAGAAGTTCTCCATCCTCTATTCTTCCGTATTCAAGCACCTGTTCCGTAAAGAACTTGTCAAACTTTTTGGATGGGTACTCTTCGATGAGACCTTTCTTTGCCATGGTTCTGAGGATCACCTTTAGCACCTCTTCCACAAGGACCCCTTTGGGACATCTGTGAGTGCACTTATGGCAAGATACGCACCTCCACATGACATCTGCGCGTTTTTGTAGCTCATCTATCATGCCAAGCCTTGCTAAGTATATAAAGTGCCTTGGATTGTAGCGTTCATCCCAGTAGTTATGCACAGGACACGATGCAGTACAATAAGAACACTGATAACACTGGTTTATGGTCTTTCCGTCTGGTGAGTTTATGATCTCCTTGGCAAAGTCAAGGTCATAGTCGTTTATAACTCTTGGGAGTATTATAAGGTTCCAATCTCCAGAAACATCTATACCTTCAACTACGAGCCTTTCCTTTCTTAAAATCCTCTCTGGCTCTACCAAACTCCTTTCATGTATAGCCATGTCTTATACCTCCAAAAGGTCTTCTTTTCTTATTATTCCTAACAGCCTCCTTGCCATGACACCTGCAGGTGGGAAAAAGCCTTTGGCACTGTGCATGGTAGAAAGGGTCATATAATCCACATAAGTTGCGTATATCATGGCAAGGAATATGTCCACAAAAAGGTATCCTCTCACCTTTATACCAAAATCCGTTAACTTTTCCTGTATTTGTTTGTATATACTCTCAAACTCTTCGTAAGTCTCCCCGTACATACTCCTTTTGGGTGGTTCTTCCTTCAAGAAGACCACCGCACCGCTCTCGCTTTCTGGGTCCCATATCCAACCAGTCCAAAGCACATACTCTTCAGGAAAGGTAAAGTGTAGAAGTTCCGCTGCAATATCTCTTGCGGATTTCTTGTCAACACCTCTTGCCTCTTTTACGAACCTTTCTACTCTCTCTTCCCATGAGCTTGCCTTTCCATACAGAAGGTCGCTTATGGCTCTCTTTAACCTGTCTACACCCGTTTCCTCTATAATCTTCTTCCTTTTTCTTCTGCTTGCAAAGATCTTCTCAAGTATAGTTTCAAGCTCTTCTTCACTTAAGGAAGCGAGCCTTTCTTTACTCAGAAGTTGTTGAAAGAGAAGGGACTTGGCGAGGAGATCCTTGTAGAGATCTTGCACAAAATCCTCGCCTTCACCTAACATCTTTATCAGATAGTCCCTAACTAAAAAGTCATCAAGAGTTGTTCCTTTAAATTTGTTCTCCATCACACACTAACCTTAGCTCCAATAAAGGATGCTGCTTCCGCCGCTGCTGCTTCACCTTCTGAGAGGGAGGACTCTATGTCTATGGGTCCCTTACAGGCACCCGCTATAAACACACCGGGCCTGTTGGATATTATGTTAGAACCAGATTCTTCGGAAGGTATGAGAAACTGGCTGTCTGGATCTTGAGCAAGACCAAGTATCTTTGCCACCTTCTTGGTACCCTCAGAAGGCTCCATACCCAAAACGAGAACCACCAGGTCCATGGGCACTTCTGCGGGTCTTTGGACTATGGTGTCTTCGTGTTTTACTCTGAGCCTTCCGTCAGCAGGGCTATAAGTTATTTCCGCTATCCTACCTCTCACATACCTTACACCGTACTTCTCTTGAGGTGCCCAGTAGAAGGGATACTCCCAAGTGCCGTAGGTTCTAACATCCATATAATAGCAAAAGACATCAACATCTGGATAGTGCTCTCTTATTTCAGAGCCTTGCAAACCAGACAGTGCACATCCGTATCTACAGCAGTGCACATTTGTAACGCCAAGCTGTCTATCCCTTGAACCTACGCAGAAAACAAAAGCGACCCTTTTGGGTAGCTGTCCGTTGGAAGGTCTATAAAGTTTGCCTTCCCTTGAGAACATCTGTTCAAGCTCAAGGTTTGTGATGACATCAGGATAAAGACCGTATCCGAGCTCTCCCTTTCTTCTGGCATCAAAGTGTTGAAATCCGGTAGCTACCACTACAGCAGCCACTTCGTGGGTTTCACCGTTGGAAAGTTTCACTTTGAAGTTTCCTGGTTCTCCTTCGCAAGCTTCAAGTTCCGTCTTTAGCTTTACCTCTACGTTGGGGTTATCTTCTACCTCTTTGATGTAAGGTCCCAACACTTGAGATGGCTTTAACTTTCTTGGGATAAGCGTGTGATAGCCCTCAAGCACAGGCCTGCCACCGAGCTTATCCTCCTTTTCAACAAGAAGGGTAGGCACACCGAGCCTACCCAGTACCCTTGCTGCGCCAAGACCTGCTGGTCCACCACCGGCCACTAAAACCTTCTTAGCCATGAAAAACCTCCTCTATTAGGACTTGAATAATGGCATTGCAGCAGTCGCAGAAGCCTTTGGCATACCAGTAGATGTTCTGCTGTAAGGTTCGTAAAGGTCGTATGTCTTGAAGAACTCCATGAGCTCGTCGTACTTTCCTGCCTTTTCAAGTTCCGCTATGTACTTAACAGTATCTTCCCACTCTTTTTTGAGCTCTCTCCAGTTAGTTATACCCATCTTCTCAAGGAGAGGTTCGTAAGCAGAACAGTTCCAGTAGAGCTGAACCACCTTAAAGGGATGAGCACCACACGCCAGAGCTGCGAACATTACATCAGACATAACCGCCACAGGGTAGAACATGCCGTGAGCCTTTCCTATCCACTGGTTCTTTTCAAAGGTTGTAGTGCATCCCGTATCGTGTGTGATGATCACATCAGCTTTGACCTCTTCGTATATAACTTTGAGTTTCCTTTGTATAGCAAAGGATCTTGTGAACTCTCTCTCGGTTAGTATGTGCCTGAAGCCAAAACCACAACAGTCATACCATGTGGAGTAATCCACTACCTGTGCACCCAAAGCTTGCATAACTGCCGTAGATGCCGCAGGTCTCTGACCGTTGAACACCTCAGGGTCATAAGGATAGTCGTCAGCGATCATCTTGTAGGTATGGCACGCGTTGTGTATGGCAACCCTTACATTGGACACATCTATGCCCTTTGCTTTACCTTCCTTTTCGTAGAGTTCCTTGATCTTGTACCTCATAGCGTGGACCCATTCGGAGTAATGAACCACCTCTTGAGGAATGACTATCCTCCCATCTTCCGTGAGCCTTCCGAGCTTTTTAAGTATAGGTTTTACTGCATCCCTGAGTTCTTTGTTCATTATGAGCTGTTCCCTTGTTTCTTTGTAAGAACCAAAGGATGTTCCGCAGTGTATTAAAGGATAATAACCTGTCTTCCAAGCTTGGTGCATGTTCCTGAGCCATACTGCTGCAAGAGCTACAGGGTTAGAAGTACCAGAACCGTGATAGTTCCATGCGGTGCAAGATGTTTGATGAGGTTCGTTCAGATAGTCAAGACCGAATTTATTCATAAACCAGAATACAGATGCAGGATATCCGGGTATGTTTCCACACTGTCCACAGGACTTGTGATGCCACAGTTTGTTTGTGGGTATAACCTTTATTCTTCCTGTCCTTGTGTAAACATGCACCGGCTGGTGCTCTTCAGTGATCCTATGTATTAGTATTTCACCCTTCGCCTCTAGCTCCTCCATCATCTCAAAGATATGATCGTAGTGGGCATGATACTCTTTGAGAGGGAAGGGTGGCTTCTCGGGATACATAAGGATGCTTCCTTCTTTATGATGTCCGTGTGCCATGATAAACACCTCCTTAAGTTTTTTGGGCTTCAAACCCATTCATAAGCTTACTCCTCTTCGTACATCTCTTCATAGCGCTCTTCGTTTTCTTCTACTATATCCATTATTACGTTGTAAAGGTTAGGATCAAGCTTTTCAAGCATCTCAAAGATGCCCGTCTCTCTCCAGATGGTGTACATTTCTATAGCTGTCTCCAAAGATACCTCCCAAGCTGTTTTAACGGATTTTCCTACATCGAAAGGTATTGCCATCCTCTTTGCCCTCAAATTTTCCATGTTGTCTGCCATCTTGGGACCCCAGTCTGGGAAAAAGTCAGGCTGTAGCATGTCTGCTGATAGCTGGTTTCCCGTTGTCATTACCTTCAGAAGAACCCTTCCGTAGGGTTTAAGGAGATCCTTTGTGGCTTCAAAAGCATTACGAACCGCTACTTCTCTCATTATGGCGACAAGTCCACCGGGATTGTTAACAAAGGGACAGCGTATCCAGCATGTAAAGCACTGAGAACATGCCCATATGTATTCGTGCATCATGTCATACAGAACTTCTACATCTTCTTCAAGAAACCTTTGGACTATTTCCCTAGGAGAATAATCAAAGAATCTATTTGACGGACAGGATGCTGTGCAGACACCACAGTTAAGACAGCCAAAGATGTATTCCTTAAAGCGAAAGTCTGATTTTACTTCCTCAATGATCCTCACCTTTTCTTCCCACGGAACACTTTTAGTCTTTTCCGATATGGGAAGGTTGTATCCATAAATGTGTCCATCCATAGCCTATACCTCCTTAGGCAGTTCTACATAAAAAATGTAGGGTTTTGGTGCCTTAAGTCAATTAAGTTTTGCTTATGAGCATATAAGTATATGCTTATAAATGTTCTATAAAAAGGGGCAGAGTTAAAGAGTGATAACTGCATACTCACCACTCATCAATTTATCAAGGAAGGCAGCGCCACCTATGATCCCATCGCACAGTTCTGGGTTCACATCTTCCTTTTTGTATATTTCTGTCAAGTCAAGAGAGGGCACACACAGATATATCTTTACACCAGCTTCCTTTGCCATTTTTATAAAGTCATAAACAGTTTGTTCTACACCTGGTCTTACTTTCACCTTCTTTGCGTTATCTCTCATCAGCAAGAAACCTGCTTCCGAAGTTATTACCATTTCCACCTCATAGTCCATTGTGGTTGCCGCAGTAGCGAGGAAAAAGGGAGCTCCCGCCTGAGGGTTTATAAGTTCACCAGTTGCAGGCTCAGCTCTTTCAAAAAAAGGTACCGTCAGAATATAGAATATAAGCTTTTCATAACCTTGTGCAGCCATATTTATCGCCTCCTTATACGAAGATAATCATAGGCTTATCTGCTTCTAACACATAGTTCATAAAGGTTGCTGCTCCCGCAGGAGGTTCAAGACCTTCTATAAGGTCCTCATATTTATATCCAAAGAGTTCCATAGTCATCTGACAGGGAATAAGTTTTACATCAGCTTCTTTACACGCTTCTATAAGTTCTGGGATACTTGCAACTCCGTGTTCTTTTATGGTCTTTTTCATCATAAAGGTCATAAGGTCTGTCATGCCCGGTATTATGCCCATGATCTGAGGAGGTCCTGGAAAGACAGAAGATATGGTGTTAGTTATAGCATTCTGCATAGATGGCGGAAAAGCCATAGGCATAGCCGGATTTCCTATGGGTGCAATTTTGAGTTCGTTCATCTTTTTCTTGTGTATTATGTTTAGTCCATAAAAGGTGAAAAAGATTGCCGTTTCTATACCCAAAGAAGCGGCAGTTGATGCAAGGATCAAAGGTGGATATGCCATATCAAGCGTTCCTTTTGTAGCTATTATGGCGAGCCTTTCAGTAGCCATTTTATTCCCTCCTCATTTTTTCTTAAGGTAAAAGATTATTTTACCTCCCTCTTCAACAGTCTCTAAAAGCTCGTGCCCCGTCCTGCTACAAAAGGCAGGTATGTCCGCTTTGGCACCAGGGTCTGTGGTTATGACTTCAAGGATCTGACCAGACTGAAGCTCTTCAAGAGCTTTTTTAGTCTTAAGGACGGGAAGTGGGCAGTTAAGACCTGAAGCATCAAGTACCTTGTCTGGTGTTATTGTAGCCATGATAAGCACCTCCTATATTCTTAATAACAGTATTATAATATAGTAAACCTCTCTGCAAAATAACACAATAGTTTTTTTTAAAGTAAGTATAAGATAAGCTTATAGTGTTTGAATTCTCTCAAGTACCTTTTTGTAGCCTTCTATTAGGTCTCCTAAATCAAACCTGAATCTGTCTTTGTCAAGCTTTTCTCCAGTTTTTGCATCCCAGAGCCTGCAGGTGTCGGGTGATATCTCATCTACTATGGCGATCTTCCCATCTGGAAGCTCTCCGAACTCAAGCTTGAAGTCCACAAACAAAAGCCCGCGTTCTTTGAAGAAATCCTTCAGTATCTCATTAACCTCCAACGCTGTCTTTTTCAGCACAGATACCTGTTCCTCCTTTAATAGTTCAAGGAGTAAGATATGCTCGTAGCAAAGCAACGGATCGTGTAAAGTATCGTTTTTGTAAAAGAATTCTACAAGAGGTTTATGGAGTAATCTCCCTTCTTCTATACCAAGCCTTTTACAAAGACTACCAGCAGTTATATTTCTTACAACCACCTCCACATCAAACCTCTTTGCTCTCCACACTAACATCTCCCTTTGGGAGAGCTTACGAATAAAATGTGTTTTTATCCCTTTTTTCTCAAGCATATCAAAGATGAGGCTAGATATGGTGTTATTGAGCTCTCCTTTACCTACTATCTGTGCCTTCTTTGTGGCATCAAAGGCGGTAGCTGTGTCTTTAAAGTAAAGTATGTACTTGTCTGGGTCTTCTGTTCTATAAACTATCTTGGCTTTACCTTCATAGACTTTATCCATAAAGTAAAATTATATGCGAGGGAGAAAACCCCTCGCAAAAAAACTTAGAACTTCCAGTTGAGACCTACAGACACCGCATCCTGTGCGTTTTTACCCTGCACTATAAAGCCAAAACCCATGTTATCTGTGGCGGTAACTGTCTTTTCAAAGGCGTGTTTGTACGCCAAATCCACGCTAAAGGTTTTGGTGAACTCATAGCCAAGACCCAGAGTTATATGCTGCTCCGCGATTGCTGGGAAGCCTATAAGATTGAAGAATGCCACATTGAAGTCGCTGAAGGGTGCAGCCAAGTTGGGTATGTTGTTGGCGTTCATAAGATTCTTTGCACCACCCCTTATGGGAGACTTTCCATAGTTGTAGCCAGCCCTCAAAGCTAATTTGGGAATGGGTCTGTATTCACCACCTATAGCTATCACCCATTGGTCTTTCCATTGGAAATTTTTGTATCCCTTTGCGTTCTTCCAGTTTATCCAGCGTATGTCCATGCCTACCTTCAGGTTCTGCATAGGCTTTACACCTACACCAAAGGCAAACTCCTGGGGCTGGGTGAGCTTTAGGTCTTCAAACCTCCCATCCCCATTGCTATCAAACACCCTTTTGTAGGTCATTTCTACAGGAGTTTGATAGGTCAAACCTGCATACACAAAATCGCCCATGTTGTAAGCTAGACCCACCTGAGCACCAATACCGTAGGTTTGAGATTGTCCTCCTCCAGCGTTCCAGCAGTTGGTGGTGAAAGGCTGGCACATGTTAGCCCCCATATCCAAAGAACCATAAGCCAAATGCACTGCACCGGATACAGAAATAGCGTCATTTACCTTATAGGCAAGGGCTGGTATTACTCTCATAAACTGTAAAGTGGTGTGCATGTTGGCAAGCCTTGGATCTTTATTTCTGTAGTCCACACCCATACCAGATACACCAAAAGCTCCTATACCGAAGGTAAGTTTGTCATTGATCTGGTGAACTATTCCCACTTCTGGTACTACAAAGGTTTTTGCTTCGCTGGTGGCGGATGCAGGTGGGTTCATGGGACCTAAAGGAGTTACATTACTCTTTGCTTTGACATGGGGCATAAAGAGTATTCCACCAAAGCTAAGGTTAAAGCCTTTATAGTAGCTCATCCATGCAGGGTTTCTGAAGATGGAGTCAGTAGGACCTACTGGCATACCAACGCCTATACCACCCATACCCCTTGAGGCTGGTGAAACTCCTATAAGATTGTCTCCGTTGGTAGCAAAAGACAGGCCTGTAAATCCAAAAAGTGCGCCCAAAAGGAGAGCCTTTCTCATCTTACTACCTCCCTTTTAAAGTCTTATCCTCATATTATAAGTGCAAAATATGCCAAGATTATTCAATTTACTTATAATCTTTTAAGAGAGCTTTATAAAAGTTGTTCTATAAGCATAACTTTTTTTTCCAAACACTCTATGAGATGGTCCATGTTTTCCCTTTTTATAAAGTATACTCTCCCGCCTATAGGTGTGTTTTCTTCTTTCATAGGCTTTACTCTTATGTAGCCAAGATCCCTGCTTGCTATGTATCCTATTGTATAGTCTGGGTCATCACTCCAGCATATTTCCGCTATAACTCCACAGTGTATGTTTTTGGTAGCTATAGCTAAGGCATCTATAAGTCTTTCAAGGTAGAACTTTTTTATACCCCTCTCTTTTAGAGCATCTCTTGTCGCACTTCTGTTTCTCCAATCTACCCTTGATGTCCTTACACCTCTCTCTTGGTCTGGTTCTAACCTTTCTCCGCTTTCTACATCCATCAAAACCGCACCTCTCATGTTGCCTCCCTTAGGATTTGGTCCTTCTGTTAGAAGTTTTAAAGCTTTTCGTACCAGATCTTCACTTATTCCTATCTCTTTGAGTTTTTTCACCACAAAGTTATGAGCCTGTTCTACACTCTCAAAGTCATAGCTTTTTATGGGAAGGGAGCACGGTATGGTTTCTAGGTTATCAACTCTTTCAACAGTTATAACTATCTTGTCGTACCTTTTGGGTCTTTTCAGAAGCTCTGCAACAACCCGTTCAAGCTCGTAGTGGGGTATTACCCTTTCTGCACCAGATACATGCTTTCCGTCAAGTTCCGCCCTCATCCTGACACTACGCATGATCAAAAATTATATGCCTTAGTATGTCCTCGCAGGCGTTGGGATTGGCAAACATCTTTATGTTTTTTGAAAGGTCTTCTCTGTTCGTAAGAATGTGTTCAAGAGCCTTAATAATCCTTTCAAGGTTAGCGTGTTCCTGCCTTAGAACTATGCCTCCTCCCATCTGCTCTATTTCCTTAGCGTTGTAAAACTGGTGGTCTTTTGCAGAAAAGGGGAAAGGTACGAAAACAGCAGGTATGCCAAATAGGGAAAGCTCTGTTATGGTGCTTGCTCCTGCTCTTGATATAGCCACATCGCATGCTGTGTATATATACTCCATCTTGTCGCTAAAGTCAAAAACCTTAACGGGTAATTTTTTATCCCTGTAAAAATCCGACACAAGTTCTCTGTCTTTTTCTCCTGTAATGTGAATGCCTTGAAGAGAAAGGCGAGAAAATACATCAAGAGCCAAACGGTTAAGAAATTCAGCCCCCTGACTTCCTCCTATTATCAGAAGCACCGGCTTTGTAGGATCAAAGCCGAAAGACTCTTTTACTTGCCTTTTGTCAAGATGACTTCTTAGTAAGCTCCTTCTAACGGGAAGACCCGTCTTTATGACTTTTTCCTGAGGTAAAAAGCGCCTTGAGTGTTCAAAAGTAATAAATACTTTAGTGGCAAACCTGCTAAGAAATGTGTTTGTAGCGCTAGGAACAGAGTTCTGCTCGTGTAGGTAAAGAGGCTTTCTTTTCATGATCAGCGCCATACCTAAGGGTAGGCTCGCATAACCGCCAAAAACAATGCCACCTTTCGCAGTTTTTATGTGTCTTGTTAGCTTTAAACTCTCAAGCAGGGAGTAAACTACAGCTTTTAGCTTCTCTTTTATGCTTCTTCCTATAAAAGGATAGGATGCTACAAAATTGGCTTTGCAGGTTATGTAGTTTTTGAGCTTATACTCTATGCCCCTCTGACTGCCTACAAATTCAACATCCAAACCTTTCTCCTGCATGCACTCCAATAGGGCAAGAGCAGGAAAGAAGTGTCCCCCAGTCCCTCCTCCGGATACATAAAATTTCATACTATCTTCTGGAGAAGCTTTTCTATCCTCTTTAGCACTCTCTCTTTGGGTAGTGTGTCGCATATTATATCCACACCTACACCTTCCAGCTGACCCGTTAAGGCTATTCTCAGAGAAGACCACACATCCTTAGCTTTCACATTTAGTTCTTTTTGGACTTCTTTGGCTATCTCCTTTATACTTTGAGCGCTCAGCTCCCTATCCTTTGCCTTTTCCAACACTAAGGTAAGAATTTGATATACTTTTTCGTTCTCAAGTTGGTTCCATGCGTCCTCTGAGATTTCAAACTCATCAACAAAGAAAGGTCTTAACCTTTCAACAGCTTCTTTTAGTGTTTCAAAAGAGTCTCTTGTTCTTTCGAGTACTTTTCTCAGATAATTCCTATCCTCTACTTGATATCCTGCGGACTCAAGAAAGGGAAGTATTCTATCTATGAGGGTTTCTAAGTCCAGTACCTGCCTTATATAAACAGCGTTCATCCATTTGAGCTTTTCTTTGCTAAAAACAGCGGGAGATGTGTTCACATCTTTGAGGTCAAAGAGTTCTACAAGCTCTTGCTTTGTGTATATTTCTCTGCCTTCTTGTGGGGGAGACCAACCCAAAAGACAAAGGTAATTGAGCATTGCTTCAGGGATATAACCATCCTCTCTGTAGTTTTTTACAGATACCGCACCGTGTCTTTTGGAAAGCTTGCTTCTGTCCTCACCCAGGATCACAGGAAGGTGCGCAAACTGGGGTATGGGAAAACCTAAGGCTCTGTATATAAGGATCTGCTTGGGTGTGTTGGGTATGTGGTCTTCACCCCTGATAACATGCGTTATACCCATAAGAGCGTCATCTATTACCACCACAAAGTTGTAAGTAGGTGTTCCATCACTTCTTACTATCACAAAGTCCCCAAAATCATCGGTGTTTATGGATATATGTCCTCTGATGAGGTCTTCAAACACTACATCCTGACTCTGAGGCACTTTAAAGCGTATGGTGTAAGGCTTTCCCATACTTTTTAGATGCTCCACTTCTTCCTCAGATAAGACTCTGCATTTGCCTGAATATCTGTATGCCACTCCTTTTTCTAATGCCCTTTGTCTTTCTTCTTCTAATTCCTCAGGAGAGCAAAAGCATGGGTAGGCATAACCTAACTCTACAAGCTTTTGAGCATACCGTCTGTATATGTCAAACCTTTCTGATTGTCTGTAAAACTCATCCCACTCTAAGCCTAACCAAAGAAGGTCTTGAATGAGTGTTTCTTCAAACTCCTTTGTTGACCTTTCCAGGTCCGTGTCTTCTATCCTGAGGATGAACTTACCATTATGGTGGCGTGCAAAGAGATAGCTGAAAATGGCAGTCCTTGCATTACCAAGGTGTAAGTATCCAGTAGGGCTTGGCGCAAATCTTGTTATCACCATCGCTCTTATTATAAGCTATCCATAAGCTTCATTTTTTCCTTTTCTATAAATTGCCCCAACTGTTTTCCACTTAAGCCTTTGAACTTTTCAGGGTCAATTTTTACAGTTCTTAGTTTATCAAGGTAGACTTTTACTTTTTCCTTTAGGTCCTTTTCCGTCATTAGAAGAAGTAAGAAAGGTAGAGGTTTGTTTTTTAGCAAAAGGTATATCTCTGAGTTTTTCCGTGCACTCAAAAGCTTTTCTGTTAAGTCCTTCCTGTTCTTTTTTATGTTTTCGTAAGTTTCTCTTACCCAAGCAGGCGCACTTATATCCACTAAAAAATCCATGCCTTTTTCACTCTCTTGGAGCAGGACAAGAAGATAAACCCATCCGTAATCTATCTTTTCTTTGGGAAACTCTATTCTGTGCCATGCTATTATCTCTCTTAGACTGAGAAGTTTTTTCTCAAGCTGAGGAGACCACCTTATCCCTACAAGCACCTGTTCTAACACACCGTACTTTTTGTAAAGCTCAAGTATCTCAAAGATTCTTTCTTCTCTGAGAGCTAAGCGTAGTTCATTCATGAGTCTGCCTTTGGGAGCCTTCGCTATAAGTCCTGATGATACCGCGTTTACAAGGAGTTTTTCTGTGCTTTTTGATAGCTTAAATCCCAGTCTGCCAGCAAACCGCAAGGCTCTAAGGATCCTCACTGGGTCTTCTACAAAGCTCAAAGGATGAAGCACTCTTATGAGTTTGTCCTTGAGGTCTCTTAGTCCTCCAAAGTAATCTATCAAAGTGCCAAAGCATTCGGGGTTTACACAAACCGCCATGGCGTTTATGGTAAAGTCTCTACGCAAAAGGTCTTCTTTGAGCCCCGCGTACTCTACAAAAGGATACGCACCAGGATGAGGGTAAGTTTCTCTTCTGGTTGTAGCAAACTCCAGCTTTAAACCTTTAACCTTTATGTGAGCAGTGCGGAATTCTTCAAAGGGATGATAATCCACTCCGTATTTTTCAGCAAGTCTTTGTGCAACCTTTATAGCATCCCCTTCAATCACAAAGTCTATGTCCCAGACCTCCTTTTTTAGGAGTATGTCTCTTACTACGCCTCCAACCAAGTAAGCCTTAAAGCCAAGATCCTGCGCTAAGGCTCCCACTTGCTTAGCTATGTCTTCTATATGCGCGGGTAGTTTTATTACCTTTTCATGAGCTTTCACCTCTGCCGTTTGCTCCCTGATGCCATAAAGAAGGTCCAGCCTAGTAATCACACCTACTAAGTTGGAGTTTTCTACTATAGGTATAAGTTTTTCCCCATAACGAGAAAGGATTTCTTCTGCCTGCCATATAAAGTCTTCTGGTGAAAGTTTGTGAAATTCCACTACCATAAAGTCCCTGATGCGCCCATGAGGATAGTGCTTTACCACTTTTAAAAGGTTCTTTTTATAAACTACGCCTACCAATTTGCCATTATCGTCTACAACCGGCGCGCCGGCAAAGTTCCTTTGGGAAAGTTCCAGCAAAGCATTTGAGACCTGAGTATCTTGATGGAGCACAAAAGGTGGAGATGTCATCACATCCTTCACCCTTAGGGGAGGACTTTTCCCTTCAAGCAAGGATATAAGCACTGATTTTACCCTTTCTGCATCGACTCCTTCTAACTTTACAGCGCTTGCAAAAGAATGTCCTCCACCACCTAATCTTTCAAGAACACTCTCCACATGAAACTCTCCCTTTATACTCCTCCCAAACACATATGTCTTATAGCCTGCGGACACAATGACAAAAAGAGCATCTGCAGACTTTACTTCTCTGAGCTCATAAAGGATGTGGAGTACATCAGGTGGGTAATCTTCAGACTTTAAAACCACGATGATAACTCTTTTTCCGTCTAAAAACAAAGACTCTATGGAATGTAAGTGTTTAGAAAGAATATCTAACTGCTCTTTGCTCCAAGTATCCAAAAGGTACTTGCGTATGAGTCTAAGGTTAGCACCCTTTTCAAGAAGCCAAGCTATAGCCCTTACATCTCTTGGAGTAGTCCCCTCATAGCTCAAAAAACCTGTATCTTCGTATATGCCAAGGCTCAAAAGAGTTGCAGATGGGGCAGATACATTCATACCCTTTGATATTAGTTCTTCAACCACCAATGTGGTAGCACTTCCTACTTGGTCTACTTTCCCCTCCCAACGGTCAAGCTTTGGAGGATGGTGGTCATAGATTATCACACTCCTGACCCTCCCCTTTAGCTTTTCAAGATGTTCCTCATAGTTGGAAGTGTCCACAAGTATTAGGTCAAACTCCGGTGGAAGCTCCTCTATAATCCTGAAAAGATCCTTAAAGTCTCTAAAAACCTCACCTGCCTTTTTGGAAAGCTGTTTAGGTCTTAAAAGTTTGCTCTCGGGATAAAGAAGCTGCACTCCATAAGCGCAGGACAGAGCATCAAGGTCAGCACCCTCTTCTAAAATTATCACCTTTTCCATGCTATAATCTTAAATATGAAATTTTCAGTGGATAGGGAGGAGTTCCTTTCTGCACTTTCTAAGGCAAAGTCCGCAACGGAAAAAAAGTCTGCCCTTCCTGTGCTTAACAACTTCCTTTTGCAAGCTCAAGAAGATACCATCACCATTAAAGCAACAGACCTTGAGAACTTCCTCAGCTTTACTGTAAAAGCCGATGTATCACAAGAGGGTTCCATTGCGGTCAATGCGGATAAGTTAACCAGCGTTGTAAAAGCACTCACTTCTGCTTTTGTACACGGAGAACTTAAAGATGGAAAGCTTTCTATAACAGGTGGTAGAAGCACCTTTCGTCTTACCGCTCTTGAGCCTGAAGACTTTCCTGAGTTTCCTCAAGTGGTGGTTTCCGCACAACTGCTGGCTAGTGAGCTGGCTAAAGCCATAGATAAGACCGAGTATGCTATATCAAAGGAAGACAGCAGATATGCCCTTCAAGGTATGTACATACATGAGTATAAAGGAAAAACTCACTTTGTAGGTTCTGATGGACACAGGCTTGCTCTGTATTTTAGTGGAGTAAGCTTCCCCCTTGAACTTTTGCTTCCCAGAAAAAGCCTTAAAGTGATAGAAGGGCTTTTAAAAGGTACTATAGGTGAAGTGTTTGCAGGTAGAGATGAGTCCTTTGCTCACCTAAAAGGCGAAGATTGGGAACTTTCTGTTAGGCTATTAGAAGGAGATTATCCGGATTATCTGAGCGTTATACCTCAGAGTTTTAGCGCTGAGGTCTTAGTTGATAAAGATGAGTTCTTGGGATGTCTCAAGCGCCTTTCTGCCATAGCGGAGAGCTCTGCCTTTCCTGTAAAATTGAGCTTTCAAGATCATTTTGCCATCTTTGAAATATCCGAACCTGAATACGGAGAAGGAAGGGATGAGATGGAAGTAGATTATAATGGAGAGCCCATAGAACTTGGGTTTAACGGAAAGTATCTCATAGAAGCCTTAGAAAGTTTTGATGTAAAAAGGGTTTGGGTAAGGATAGTTGATCCGGATACTGCTGTAGTAATAGAGAGTGAGGATAAAGAGAAAGATCCCTACTTGTGCCTAGTGATGCCTATGAGGATTTAGAAAGGTATCTAAGCACAGGGCTCCTGTTGGCGTCTATTTCCTTTATCCTTCTGACTGGTGTCCTATAAGGTGCGGACTTTATCTTTTGAGGATCTTCTCTTGCACATTTGATTATGTCTTTTAAAGCGGATGCGAAAGCATCGAGGGTGTCTAGACTTTCTGTCTCTGTGGGCTCTATCATAAGAGCTTCCTTAACTATCAGAGGAAAGTAAACAGTAGGAGCGTAAAAACCATAGTCCAAAAGAGCCTTAGCCACATCTACCGCTCTTACATCGTATTTAGTAAGATTGCTGGCAGAGAGGACAAATTCGTGCATACAAGGTACATGCCCATAGAGATCTATAAGATGGTCCCTCAAGAGATGTCTTAGGTATCTTGCATTCAAGACTGCGTACTTGGCAACCTTACTTATCTCCTGCCCGTATATGAGTATGTAAGCAAAGGCTCTGAGCATAACTCCAAAATGTCCAAAGTAGGCAAGCAGTTTTCCTACACTTTTTGGATTCTCCCAGTTTAAAAAATACCTCTTGCCGTCAAACTCTACCTGAGGCACGGGTAGGTAAGGTTTGAGCTTTTCAGAGACACCAAGGGCACCTCCACCAGGACCACCACCACCATGGGGAGTGCCAAAGGTCTTATGAAGGTTAAAATGCATCACATCCACACCCCAAGCACCCGGCTTGGCAATACCTACAAGAGCGTTAAAGTTGGCACCATCCATGTAAAGAAGGGCATCTTTCTGGTGTAGAGCGTCCGCTATGTCCTTTATCCTTCTTTCAAAGATACCCAAGGTGTTAGGATTTGTTATCATAAGCCCTGCTGTATCTTCGTCCAGCTTTTCAGAAAAGTCCTTCCAGTCAAGCTCACCGTTGGCATCGCTTTTTACTGTGATCACCTCAAAACCGCATATGACGGCGGATGCAGGGTTAGTCCCGTGCGCAGAGTCAGGTATGAGTATTTTTCTTTTGTGTTCTTTACCTCTATCTTTGTGATAAGCTCGTATAAGAAGAAGACCTAAGAGTTCACCTTGAGCACCAGCAGCGGGCTGAAGACAAACCTCGGAGAAACCTCCAAGCTCTTTGAGAAGCTCTTTAAGCCTGTAGATGATCTCAAGGATACCTTGAGCAAACTCTTCTGGTGTCATGGGATGAATAGATGTGAACTCTTCCCATTTTGATAGCTCCTCACATATTTTAGGATTGTACTTCATACTGCAAGAGCCAAGAGGATAAAAGTTGGTATCTACAGAATAGTTAAGCTTGGAAAGGTTAGTATAGTGTCTTATTACATCAAGCTCAGAAACTTGGGGAAAGTTAAGTTCTGGCCTAAAATAGTCTCCTAAATAATCCTCCAAGTTTATCTC
>JAPYWJ010000034.1 GCA_028276405.1 Hydrogenobacter sp. | reverse complement strand
TGCCAGCAAGCACTACCACCTTTGTGTTGGGATTTTCTTTTATGATCCTAACTATGGCGTAAGCCATAACATTGTCCCACAGGTTTTGAACCTCAAGAAAGGACTTTTCATCCACTTTAGGATGTGATTTTAACACTTCCAAAAGATGCTCCTTTTCTTCTTCTTTCTGCTGTATAAGTGGCTTTGGTATGATGGGATTTTCTACTTTTTGGATGCCATAGCGTCTTACCTCTTCAAGAAGCTCCGATGGTATATTAAGAGCGTAAAGCCTAATACCCTTCTCTTTAGCAAACTTCCATATGGGAGAGTAAAGGGACGGTTCGTATCCCCACCTCTTTCTATACTGACTTTTTTCGATCATCTCTTCTTCAGATATCTTTCCATCTATATAATCATCTAAATATCTTTGAAAGCTCTGTTGAAACATTTCCATCCCTATAACAAGTTTATACCCTTCGGCATACATGTGTTTAATGATCATCAGTTGAAAGTGGTGATCACTTTCAGAGGTATGTTCTTCAGGTATGTAAATAATGTCTGCTTCTTTTATAAGCTTTTCAAAATCTTTGGCTTCCGCTATGAAAAAACTCATTAATAGAAGCACTAAAACTTTTAAAAACATGCTAAAATAGAATTATAAATTTAGTAAAGGAGGAGTACAATGGCAAGAAAAGGTAGAAAGAAAGGAGGACCCAGATATAAAAGAATAGTGCTTTCCCTCCCTAAAAGACTGTACTATGTACTTAACGGCATAGCTATGGGTGATGAGAGGAAGCTAAATAGGTTAATAAAGGGGATACTTGAAGACAAACTGATGGAATCTACTGTTGCTGAGCTTGAGCTATACTTAGGAAGAATGGAGGAAGAGGAGGAGAAAGAAGAGGAACAAGCTCAGTCGTGATAAGTGATAGAATAAAAAAACTATCTCCCTATAAAACGGAAACTACACAAGCAAGGATCAGGTTGTCCTCTAACGAATTACCCCTACGCTTACCTGAAGATGTGCGCCTCAGAATATCTCAAGAGGTATCAAAAATTCCTATAAACAAGTATCCAGACCCAAACGCCAGTGCGCTCAAAGAAGTTTTATCCGAGCACCTAAGAGTAAAAGAAGAAAACATAGTTTTGGGAAATGGCTCTGACGAGCTTATTTATTACCTTAATATGGCAATAGGAGAGCTAAGTAGGGGAGTATTTTACCCTATTCCTACCTTTCCCATGTACGAGGTATCCTCAAGGATATTAGGCAGGCAGAGAGTAGAGGTACCATTGGACCACAACATGGATATAGACCTTAATGCTTCTCTTCTGGCTATCAAGACTCACTCCCCTGTGCTTGCCTTTATATCCTATCCTAATAACCCAACGGGTAGATGCTTTACCAGAAGCAAGATAGAGAGTATAAGACAAGAAGGACTTTTCACGGTAATTGATGAGGCTTACTTTCACTTCTCAAAGAAAACTTTCCTGGAAGACGCTGTAAGTAGAGAGGATACTGTAGTTCTAAGAACTCTCTCAAAAATAGGTATGGCTGGCTTAAGAGTGGGGATTCTTATAGCAAAAGAGGAGATCGCTTACGAAATAAACAAGATGAGACTACCTTTTAACATTACCTACCCTTCGCAGGTAATAGCCCGTCTTATCCTTACTGAGTTCTACACTCTAATAGAAGAGTGCATAAACACAGTTATTAAAGAAAGAGATAGACTTTTCAGAGAGCTCTCCCAAATGGAAGGCATGGAGGTTTTTCCATCAGACGCCAACTTTATACTCTTTAGGTCCAACTTCCCTGCGGAAAAACTTTACAAGGCACTTTTAGATAGGGGTGTTCTTGTCAGAAATGTCTCCTATCTTCCCAGATTGGAAAGGTGCTTAAGGGTAAGCGTTGGACTTCCAGAAGAAAACGACGCTTTTCTTGAAGCATTAGAAGACTCTTTGAAGAGTTTTACCTAAATATTTTCTCAAAGAGGATGTCAGAATCTTAAAAAAGGGAGGGTTATTAAAAAAAATAATAACTCAAAAGGAGGTGGGTAACATGAAGAAGCTTGGAACCACACTGCTAAGCGTTCTGCTGGCATCCTGCGGTGGAGGCGCAGGTGTTGATTTTGGTGATTTAGGAGGGGGTAGCTCCGGTGGTGCTTATGTCTACCTGAACAGCTTCAATCTAAGTAGCCGGTCTTTTACCACCGGAAGCACCTTTAAGGTAAGCTGGAATGTAAGCTACGGAAGCTCCATAGGACACTACTGGGTAGACTTCTTCGTTGCACAGACAGACACCAGAGACTTCAACGGAGCTTCTAAAGTTTTCACCTATTTAGGAGGCTCTGGCACCAGCATCAACAGAGGATGTCCTACAGGTAGTTGCACAGCTACATGCAATGTCACCAGAAACATAGCTGGAAATATTTACATATCATGCACCCCAGATTGGACAAGCGATACACCCCAAGGTATAGCTCTGAACTTTACTGGTAGCGGTTATGCCATAATGAGAGCCTGCACCTCAGACTTTACCTCTAAGTGCGATGTAAAAAGCATGCCAATAACAGTAGGTCCATGAAAAACTTGGGAGGTTAGCACATGAGAAAACTTCTACTTTTGACAGGATTATCTCTTGTTCTTTCAGCCTGCGGAGGAGGAGGCGGTGGAGATGCCTCCTCTGGTTCTTCTTCGGGCTCTGGCGGTGGGACAAACCCCCCAATACCCACTAACTGTTATGAGGGCACCTACATAACCCTTGACAAGGCACACATAGTAGTTCAAGATGCCAACGGAAACATCCTTCCCAAAAACTCAAAGGGCGAGTGGGTAGCAAACGATCAGCGAGTGAAAATAGTTATTCCTTACAGCACGGATGCGAGATGTGTAGGTTCTGGGATCAACTACTCTGAAGGCAATCTAAACTTGGGCGGTGATGTGTTTTACTCTTCACCTATGACATGGTACTGTTTTGGAGCTTGGCGATGTGAGAAATCATTCTTTCCTAGTCCTATAACACCAACATCCCCCACGGTTGAATACTCTTCGCACATGACCTACTACATCACAGCAGATATTTCCAAAAAAGGTATACCTTGGGAAGCTATTTCTGACTATGTTTATGTTAATGTCTGTGTGCAAGGGACACAAAGAAATGACTGCTACTGACCACAAAACTGGCGGAGGTCTCTCTCAACGAGGGACTTCTGCCAGCCAAACACATGTCCGCACTCCGCTAAGCGATCTCATTCTTATCGTAAAGCTTTTTATCCTCGTACATGCGGGCACTGGCGATCTTTATAAGCTCATCCACACTTGCACCATCTTTTGGATATACCGCATATCCAATGTTGGCTTTTACTTGAGTGCCGTTAACCTCAAATGTCAGTGCATTTTTCAGCCTTTCTATGACCGTAGATATCTTGTCCTCTTTTATGTCTTTTAGGATCGCGACAAACTCATCACCACCGTATCTTATAATAAAATCGTCTGACCTCAAATGCTTCCTAAGTCTATACCCTACCTCTGCCAGAACCTGATCTCCTTTAGCATGACCGTAAGTGTCATTAATATCTTTGAAGTTATACATATCAATAAACAGGATGCAGTAATTTATGCCAAGCTTTCCGTAATTTTCAAGCTCTTTTTTTAACACATCTTCAAGAAACCCTCTGTTGTTTACCTTTGTAAGTGCATCCATGTAGGCTTTCTTTCTTAGTGATCTTATGGTTTTAGTTAAGGATACGCTGTAAAAGAAAGCCACTGCAATGAGCAGGTAACTGTAAAAAGTTAGGAGAGTATTTAGGAGTTTGTTGTTCAAAAAACCTACAATAGCCTGAAGCAAAAAGGACACGCTGAACAAAGCAGAAAGTCTCCTTAATACACTATTCCTAAAGGCAAGGGTAAAAGACGCAAAAAGCACAGCGAAACCAAGAGCCAGGTATTGCTCATAAGTCATCCAACTCCTCACCCCTCAAAAGTCTCTGCGCATAATTTACAACAGCTAAGACCATAAACCACAAAGCATGATGGTCTATATCTTCAAACTCCTCTTTAACATAAAGGCTCCCGTCAGGCATTTTAACCACCTTTACATACTCAAAAGCCTTCTGCGCGAGGGTTTTATTTTCTACCTTTTGCAGTATCTTTTCTTTTATTTCCTCAGGTAGGGGCATCTCCATCTTTCCTCACCTCCAAGGCAGTTATAAACATGGGCTTAAGTCCTAAATATAATCTTCCTATTCTCAAAAGGTATCTGTAAGCGTAAATTACATATACACCATCTTTTAGTTGTGTGCTTGCACAACTACCTTCAAAGCAGTTCTTTTGCGCACCTTTTAAGAATATAAGAGAGTTTTCGTAAGGAGTTTGAACAAAGACTCTATTACCCTTCCTCCACACCAAGGATGGTTTAGACAAAAAGGATATGATGGTAAGACTTCTTTTCACCGCGTTAATAAGTTCTTTGGCACAGGCTATCTTTTCCTTAGACAAGAGGAAGTTTCTCATAAGGCTAAAAGAGTGCTTATAGTTAGGGAATAAAAATCTCATTCCCACCTCCCTTATGTATATTTTAACATGGTGATCAAGCCCTCCTATGACAGGATTATCCCATCCTTCTTTTAAGTAAGCGTAAGCGTATTTTTCAATATCTATAACTTTCTGCAAAAGGGATAGGGATCTTTCTTTAAGGACCGGAAAAGTTAGTAGTATAGGAAGAAAATACAAAAAGAGCATGGGTTTGTTGTCAAGTAAAACATCCTTTAAGTTAATCATCTCAAACATATACTCTTTATCTCTACTCAGTTTCCACCTGTACTTTTCTTTAAAGGGATGGGCTATCACCTTAAGGTTCTCCACCTGTATTAAGTCTCCGAGTATGTTTCCATCTTTGTCCGTTATCTTCTTTTCAATGCCTGCAATTATCTTAAGCTCATCACAGAAATTTTTTATAGCGTCTGTATCGTGATCTGTGATTATTGCGTAATCTATGTCCTGAGCTGACATGCTTGCCTTTATGTCTTCAGGCTTACCCAAAGAATCATAAGAGAACTGGGTGTGTATATGAAACTCGTAAGAATACACATAAAAGTCAGGAGGTTCAAAGAGCTCTTTACACCTTCTTGCTTTTACCCACTTAATAGGGTATAGATGTATAAAGGCTGAGTAAGCAATCAGTAGTGCAATAAAGAGCCAGATCATCTGAGGTTCATTTTTTCCTGTACTTCCTCAATGGTCTTTACCGCTATTTGTCTTGCTTTTTTAGACCCTTCTTCAAACAGCTCCTCTAAATGCTTAATATCCTGTTTGAGCTTTTCCCTTCTTTCTCTTATTGGTTCAAGGAAGCTCTCAAGCCCTTCAAACATGATCCTTTTGCACTCAACACATCCGAGCTTTCCACTTTTGCAGTCTTGCTCTATTTGTAAAACTTTCTCGTCCTGCGTAAAAAGTCTGTGGTACATAAAGACGGGACATATTTCCGGTCTTCCGGGATCGCCTTTGCGTAGCTTTTGGGGATCTGTGAAAAATCTCATGACTTTTTGCTCCACCTCACCCCTCGTATCCGCAAAGTATATGGCATTGTCATAAGATTTGCTCATTTTCCTGCCGTCTATACCTACCAATTTAGGGGTTTGAGTGAGCATGGCCTGAGGTTCAGGGAAGGTATCACCGTAAAGATAATTGAACCTTCTTGCTATCTCTCTGGTCAGCTCTATATGGGGAAGTTGATCTTCACCTACCGGGACAGCGTTAGCTTTGTATATGAGGATGTCTGCTGCCTGAAGCACAGGATAACCCAAAAAGCCGTAAGTGTCCGTATCGTAAAAGTCCCTCTTGGATACATTAAGCTCTTTGAGTATATGGCTCTCCATGTATCCTTCAAATACAGCTCTTACAAGGGACTGGGATACTTCATCAAGGATCAGATCCTCAAAAGCTTCAAAATCTTCAACCTTATAAGGAAGTTTTGAAATAAGCTCTTTTATAAGGTCTCTTGTACCTCCTTTGAACTGTATCTCTAAATCCTGTATCCTCAGGAGGTTATACTTCGTATCTTTGTAGCTGGGATTCCACTCAAGCCAGCTTTTTGGTGTTATCATACTTAGAAGTAAAAAGAGTTCAGCATGCTCCTTTACTTTAGACTGTATGAAGAGGAGGCTCTTTTTTGGATCAAGCCCTAAGGCTACCCAATCAAGCATAACTTCTTTTATGTTCTCTTTTAGCTCTGAGGTTTTTTTGTAAGCGGTAGTTAAGGCGTGCCAGTCCGCTATGAAAAACAAAGTTTCGTGCTTATCCTGAAGGTTTGTCCAGTTTTTTATTACACCAAAGTAGTGTCCTAAATGCAGTTTACCCGTTGGCCTCATACCGCTTATGACTCTCATAGCTTCCTCCACTTTGTTCCTGTAGGTGTGTCTTCTAAGGCTATACCAATGTTTCTAAGCTCATCCCTTATGTAATCCGCTATCTTAAAAACCTTTTCATTTCTTGCCATGTTCCTCACCTGTATGAGCAGATCTATAAGTTTTTCGTCTAACACCTGTCCCGCTTCGAGCTCTTTTTTAACCACTTCCTCAACAGACCTTTCTGGGTAGAGGTCTTCGAAAAGTCCAAATATACCTCTCATGTGCTTGAGCATGGAATTTACTGCAAACTCATAGGCGTCAAGCTCATGCTTGCCTATCTTTCTTTCCAAAAGTGCCTTGTTTTTGACCTTTCCAAGCTCTCCTATAAGCCCAAAGATGTGAGACAGTGCGGAAGGAGTGTTAAAGTCATTACTCAAGTCCTTGAAGAACTCTTCCTCTACCTCCTTTGACTTATCGTAGAGATAACTTGTAGGTGCAGTACCTTCCAAGGGGAGGTTCTTAAGCATTTCAAGGTCTTCTACAGCGCGTTTTATCCTTTCGTAGGACCTTTTGGCTTCTTCCATCTTTTCCCAAGAAAAATCAAGAGGGCTTCTGTAATGGGTAAAAAGGACAAGAAGTCTGAGGACATCGGGATGATACTTCTTATACACTTCCTTAAGGGTTATGTAGTTACCAAGAGACTTGGACATCTTCTGCCCACTTACGGTGACAAGTCCGTTGTGTATCCAATACCGGGCAAAAGGTTTTCCGGTTAGGGCTTCTGCTTGTGCCATTTCATTCTCATGGTGGGGAAAAACAAGATCAAGACCTCCACCATGAATGTCTATGGTATGTCCTAAATGCTTAAATATCATAGCAACGCATTCAGTGTGCCACCCAGGTCTCCCTTGTCCCCAGGGACTTTCCCATGCAGGTTCTCCTGCCTTTGCAGACTTCCAGAGGGCAAAGTCCAAAGGATCTCTTTTCTTTTCAGAAGGTTCTATTCTTGCTCCAACTTCCAGCTCTTCTGTGCTTCTTTTGGAAAGCTTGCCATACTGGGGAAAAGTCTTTACAGAAAAGTAAACATCACCTCCAGACTCGTAAGCATAACCCTTATCTATAAGCTCTTTTATAACTTCTGTGATCTCCTTTATGTGTTCTGTAACTCTTGGCTCCACATTGGCAGGTTTTACTCTTATACGCTCCATATCCACATAGTAGCTGGCTATGTACCTGTTGGCAATGGTCATAAAGTCTTTTCCTTCTTCTTTGGCTCTGTTTATTATCTTGTCATCTACATCAGTGAAGTTTCTAACAAACTTAACTCTGTAGCCAAGATGTTCCAAATACCTTCTGAATACATCAAAGACTATTAGGCTTCTACCGTGTCCTACATGGGAATCGTCGTAAACAGTCACACCGCAGGTGTATATGAGAACTTTTGGTGGGTCCAATGGGACAAATTCCTCTATCTTTCCGCTCAAGGTGTTGTATATTCTCAGGCTCATAGCTTAAAATTATACATATACTCAATCTTATGGCTATCTGCTACATTTCCTTTGGTAGCAACTTTGGGGATAGGTTAGGAAACATACTTAAAGCACTAGACTTGCTTGCACAAGTAGGCAAGTTAGAGGCGGTATCCACCGTATACGAAAGCCCACCTTGGGGAGTAGCTGATCAGCCTAATTTTTTAAACGGTGTTATCAAACTCAGCACTCACCTTAACCCTATTGCTCTTCTGAAGGCACTAAAGCACATAGAAAGGTGTGTGGGTAGGGTGGAACGATACAGATGGGGTCCCAGAGAGATAGACTTAGACATATTACTGTACGAACAGCAAGTGATCATGCTTAGCTTTTTAAGAATACCCCACAAGCACTTACTTGAAAGGGACTTTGTCCTATTTCCTCTGCTTGAACTTGATGAGAACCTCCTCTATCCCATTACCAAAGAACCACTCAAGCTTTTTGCAAAAGATGTAAAGAACCAGCTTAAGCCCTTCGCGTGCATCACTTCTTACTTTTTACATACTGCTCCCAATTTTCGGGTGTGAAGGGAGAGATCTGTCTCAGAAGTCTTATAACTTTTGGGAATTCCTCTATAACATAGTCTACATCTTCTTCCGTGTTGTCTCTTCCAAAGCTAAACACTAACGAGCCGTTTGCTACTTCCTTTGGTACTCCTACCGCAAAGAGTACATGGGATTGTTTGAGTGCCAAAGAGACACACGCAGAGCCTGAAGCGGTCTCTATTCCCATCAGATCAAGTCTCAAAAGCATAGCTTCTCCTTCTATGAGGTGAATTATCAGTGAAAGGTGATGAGGCAGTCTCTGAGTGGGATGTCCTGTGAATTCTATGTAATCAAGACTTTCCTCAAGAGCCTTTCTGAGCTTATCCCTATAATGGGCAAGCCTTTTCATCCTATCTTCAAGCTCTTTCATGGTAAGCTCGGCTGCAGCACCAAAGCCTACTATTCCGGGTACATTTTCCGTTCCCGCTCTTACACCTCTTTCTTGCGTACCACCTTCTATGAGAGGTCTTATTTTAACTCCCTTCTTGGTCCATAAAGCACCCACACCCTTTGGTCCGTACATGAGGTGGGCGGTAAAGGATGCTGCATCCACACCCCAGTCTTTCACATCAACAGGGTAGTGTCCCAAGGTAGGACATGCGTCTGTATGGAATATCACCTTGGGATTTTTTGTTTTCGCTGCCTGTACTAAACCCTTTATGTCCTGTATAGTACCTATCTCTCTGTTAGAATGTCCTATGCTCACCAGCACAGTGTCAGGTCTTACCGCCTGGCTTACTTGCTCAGGATGTATAAGGCCGTATTTGTCGGGTTTTAGGTATGTGACTTCCCACCCTTTTCTCTCTAAGGTTTTTAGTGGATGCAGTATGGAGTGATGCTCTATTTCTGTGGAAACTATGTGTTTTCCTTTCTTTTCGTAAGCTTCCGCTATACCCTTTATGGCTAAGTTGTTAGCTTCTATACCACCAGAAGTGAAGATGATCTCCTCGGGAGAGTTAGCATTTATAAGTGCTGCTATTTTTTCTCTTGCTGAGTTGATAGCTTTTTTTGCTACTTGACCAAAGCTGTGCAGAGAGGTGGGATTTCCAAAGTGTTCCCTAAAGTAGGGAAGCATCGCTTCAAGCACTTCTTGTGCAACAGGTGTTGTTGCTATGTGATCCAAGTAAACTACTCTTTGACCTGCCTTTTTTACAAACATGCTTACCTCCTTAAAATTTTCTCTGATAAAAGCTTAGCTATTCCCAAGAAAGCCTTAGAAACTTCAGACTCAGGATGTGCTATAACTACAGGAACGCCCGTATCTGATGTTTCCGCCACCTCTGGGTCCATGGGTATGGAACCCAATATCTGCAAGTCGTAAGCTCTTACGAACTCCAAGACTCTACCTTTACCGAATACATAGTACTTCTTCCCGCTGTCAGGACAGACAAAGTAAGCCATGTTCTCTACCACACCCAGTATGGGTACATGCACTTCTTTGAACATGGAAGTTGCTTTTTTTACATCAGCTAAAGCAACATCTTGTGGTGTGGTCACTATCACTGCGCCCGTCATGTGCACATTCTGAGCCAAAGTTAGCTGTACATCCCCAGTGCCCGGTGGCAGGTCCAAAACAAGAAAATCTAGCTCTCCCCAATTTACATCAAAGAGAAACTGGGTAAGAGCTTTCATAAGCATGGGACCTCTCCATATGACGGGGGTATCCTCCGACGGAAGTAAAAAGCCTATGGAGAGTACCTTAAGGCCATACTTTTCCACAGGGATAAGTTTGTTTCTTTCGTCCACATGAACCCTCTCTCCTTTTGCACCCAAAAGGGTTGGAACGCTAGGACCGTATATGTCTGCATCTAAAAGTCCCACCTTATAGCCGTGTTTTAAGAGGGCTACCGCCAAGTTAACCGATACGGTAGATTTACCAACACCACCTTTTCCGCTACCTACGGCTATTAGGTGTCTTACACCTTCCACCTGTCTTCTTGTAAAGGCAGGCTGTCCAAAAGCAGGTGGTGGTTCGGGCACACCTTCTGCGAACCTTATGTTTATATTTTTCACATCGGGTATTGTTTCTAAAGCTTTGTATGTCTTCTGTTTTATCTCATCCTCAAGCCCCTTTTCAGGAAGCCTATAAACAACCTCAAGGGTAGAACCTATGAGTTTAATGTCCTTTATGAGTTCAGATAATCTCATATTGTTAACGGTCATATCCCTTAGTGCATCCACTATGTCTTTTACTGCCATTAAATTCCTCCTCTGTCTTGAAATATAATTTATTTTTGTGAGGGTGCATATGAGCATAATCAAATTGGGTATGGAAAAGTCATGAATTACCTGTCTCAGATACTAAGTTATATAAGTGGCAACCCTGATATAACAGAGATATATTTGGCTCCCAAAGCACCACCTGTTGATAGGAAGGACGGAAAACTCATAAGGATAGCAGATACCTTGCTTACCTCAGAAGATGTAAGAGATACCCTTTTGGCTCTAAGAAGTTATGCATCTCCTCTTTTGGGTCCTCTTGGACATGAAGGCACTTTCTCCTTTGGTATACAGAATGTGGGAAGGATAAGGGTCAGTTATATAACCCAGCGAGGCAGTTATGTGGTAAACATAGTAAAGACTCCTTACTCTGTGCCAGCTTTAGAAGACCTTTGCCATGATCCCAAAATACTCCAGCAGCTGGATGAACTTGTAAGGATAAACTCTTCCGGTATAGTGCTACTTTCCGGCATAAACTCTATAAAGGTAAGCACTTTTGCGTATGCGCTCCTTCAACATGTATCTAAAAATTACCAGAAGATAATACTGGTTCTTGAAAGACCGCTATCTTTCCTCTTAAAACACAGTAAATCGTTAGTTATACAGAGAGAGATAGGTATAGATACGCCTAGTTTTGAGGATGGGCTTAGGGATGTGGCTTATGTAAATCCAGACCTTCTGTATGTAAGCTACAAGGAGGTACTTCCCACTGAGGACATATTCCATATAGTAAGAGCAGTAGAACTGAGCACTTTAGTGATGTTTTACTGTCCTTACATGAGTGAAGAACTACTTTTGAAGAGTTTTGAAAAACATAAAAGGCTTATCAGAGCCCTAATAAGAGTGGAAGCTTCTCAAGAAGGGAAGCTTCAAGTATACATCACAGACAAACTACCTTAGGCACAGGAAAGCCGTTAAAGTTAGATGCGTATACTGTTGTGTAAGCACCTGTAGACAGTATGTAAAGGTAGTCTCCTATCTCAGGTTCTGGCAAAGCTACCATCTTGGCTATAACATCCATACTATCACAGGATACGCCTCCTATAGTCCATTCCTTTAGCTCTCCTTCTCTATCTAAGTAGAAAGGATACCTTATACCCCCTAAAGCTTCTGCTAAGCCGTTGAAAACTCCAGTATCTATGTATAGCCAGTTCTCATCGTTTCTCTTAGCTTTCCCTATCACCTTAGCGACCATGATACCCTGATCACCTACTAATCCTCTGCCCGGTTCCATTTGAAGTTCGTAAGGTGGATGGGGAAAAAACTTTTGCAGAAGACCCTTTATGTAATAAGCTATGTCTTCTACCCTTAGGGCTTCGTAAGTGTACTTGACAGGTATACCACCCCCCATGTTGAGCGTTTGGAGTTTAAAACCTCTACTTTTTGCCCTTTCCCAAAGCTCTGAGGACTTTCTTATAGCGATAAACCAGTTTCTGTAATTGTTGCACTGGGACCCCACATGGAAGGTTATACCGTATGGAACAAGACCCCTTTCCCTTGCGTATTCAAGGATATCCAGAGCTGTATCCACATCAACACCAAACTTCTTAGATAGCGGCCAATCGCTACCTTCATTGGGTACCACTAGCCTTACATACACTCTTGCTCTCTTTGCTACTCTTGCTATCTTATCCACCTCGGTGAAGGAATCCACACAGAAGCGATTTACTCCTACAGAGTATGCGTAGTCTATAAATTCCTCAGGTTTTACCGGATTACTGGATATAACTCTTTCAGGCTCCACTTTTAGGCTTATCACCTTCCTGAGCTCTTCAGAAGAAGCCACTTCAAACCCCGCACCCTTTTCCGCTAAAGCCTTTATGACATTAATATGGTCGTTAGCTTTTACCGCATAGTATATCTTAAAGTTGGGCATGTGTTTGAGTATTTCCTCATACCTTTTCTTAATACCCTCCATATCTAACAGAAGGGTGGGAGTTTCCTGAGGTTTTAGATAAGGTGTCATGTGGCTCCTTTTGGAGATGAAGTCCTCAAAGTACCTTTTGGCAAACTCAAACTGAAGCTCTTTTTGGTCCAACGACTCTTTGACCATAATGGAAATATAATATAGCCGTGATTCTCTATAATGCCTAAATTTAAAATTCGGTTTATAATATCTCACGGAGCGATGCCATGATTAAAAAGGTATTTGAAAGACCCTTGAGTTGGCTTGAGAGAATACTCTTCGTTGACTTCATAAAAGGGCTATCCGTAACATTAAGGCAGGCTTTTAGTAAAACCATAACCACTCACTACCCTTATGAAAAGCTCACCCCACCAAAGAGGTTCAGGGGCTTTTTGGGGCACAAGGTTGTAGATGGAAATGAACCTCAACCAGCCTTTGATGAGTGGGTGGAGAGATTTAAGATAGAGGTGAGACCCGGCAAAAGCAGGTGTGTGGTTTGTTTGCTCTGTAAAAGGGCATGTCCTGTACCTCAGCTTTTTGAGATAGAGGGAGAAAAACTTCCCAACGGAAAGCGTGTAGTTAGTGTCTTTAACATGAACCTTATGCTCTGCACCTTCTGCGGTTTTTGCGTGGATGCTTGTCCCGTAGACTGCCTTTTCAACAGTGATATACACGAAACCGCTTCTTACACGAGAAAGGATGCCATACTGAATCTTGAGACCTTAGAGCAGATAGGCAGAGACTGGCAGTTAAGAAGGGAAAAGGAACCGGACAGAATATGGATAGATGATCAGCAAAGACAAAAACTTTGGTACGAAAACGACCTCAAACTGCCGGAGGTAAAGGGGTGATACAGTGGTTAGCCTTTTTGCTTTTTTCCCTTTTAGCCATACTTTCTGCGTTAGGTGTGGTTGTGCTTCCTAATCCTGTGTATGTAATACTGTCCCTTCTTTCTTCGCTTATAGCAATAGCAGGCATTTTTTTTGTAGCGGGAGCAGAACTGGTAGGTGCCATACAGCTACTCATATACGCAGTGGCGGTCACAGTTTTTTATGTATTTGTCCTGACTGCAGTTCCTTGGGAGAAGGCACTTAAAAAAGATTCCCATTATAGGATTGAAGGAGTTATGTCTTTTCCTCTACTTTTGCTTATGTATCTTGAAGTACTCATAGTTTTTTCCTTAGGTATTAGCGCTTCACCTAAGGGGCAGATAATACAGATTTCAAAGAAGTTTGGCAATACGGAAGTTATTGGTAGTATACTATTTAGCAAGTATTTCCTCGTTTTTGAGCTTGTTTCTTTGGTGCTTTTGATAGGCATGATAGGTGCAGTAATAATAGGCAGGAAGGAGGCTCAAACTTATGACAGCGATACCCCTTGAAGCTTACATGCTCGTAAGCGTGCTTATCTTCGGTCTAGGACTCTTTGGTATGATAGTGAGGCGAAACTTAGTTACGGTGCTTATGAGTATGGAGCTTGCACTGAACGCGGTAAACATAGCTTTTGTTGGTGCTGATGTCCATTTAGGGCTTGCGGACGGTCAAATCTTTGCACTTTTTATTATAGCATTGGCAGCAGCAGAAGCAGCTGTGGGTCTTGGAATAATAATATCCATATTTAGGTTAAGACGTGTAGAATCTACAGATGAAATAACGGATATGAGAGACTAACATGGAAGCGCTCCTTTTGCTGATACCCTTTTTTGCCTTTTTGGTAGTGGGTTTGGCAGGAAAATATTTGGGAGACAAGCTCTCTGCCATCATTACCTGCACTGCAGGCGGGTTAT
>JAPYWJ010000042.1 GCA_028276405.1 Hydrogenobacter sp. | reverse complement strand
TACGTCGTAGGTAGACCTCCCAAAAGTCTTTGACCTCCAGTTTAGTGGATAGTTTGCAGGTAGAGGAAAGGGATTACCTTACTTGCCTACCTTTATGGCTGCGCCATAGGCTCGTAACTTTCTCAGGAAGTCTCAAATATGGGGGTAATTTCTCACCCGACGTATAGTTTATATTATAACACTACTCTATGTTTGCCACCTGCTGTTTTAACCTATCAACCTCTGTTTTTATCTCCACTACCCATTGGGAAAACTCAGGCAGTTTATTCCCAAGAGTGTTTATCTCCCTGTGCATTTCCTGTAATACAAAATCCAGCTTTCTACCTACTTCTCCTTCTGAGTTCAGAAGAGACTTTATCTTTTGCAGATGCGACTTTATTCTGGTTATCTCCTCATCCACATCTATCCTTGAAAGAATAAAGGTAATCTCGCTTAGCACCGTATGGTGTGTATCGGGAAGTCCAAGCTCTTTGGCTTTTTCAATTACCCTGTTTTTTATGGAGTTTAAAACCTCCTCCTTTTGCCTTTCTATGCTCTCTAAAAGGCTTTCTATTCTGCGTGTTCTCATCTTTATATCTTCCTTTAAGTGCTGTCCTTCTTCTTTTCTGCTCCTTATAAGGTCGTTCAAAGCAGACCGCAAAGATGTGTAAAGACAATCTTCAAGCTGTGGGCTTAACTCTTCCATGATTCTCTCGGAGTTTTTCCAAGCTATCTGGAATATGGTGTCATCCGTAAGTTTAAGTCCTAACTCTTTTGCTATGGTCTTTATTATTTCAACGTTCAAAAGAATTTTCCCTATATCCACAGGAGTTTCTGCTTTTTTGGGTGTTATGTCAATTTGAACAGAGACGGTGCCCCTTGCGATAGAATCTCTTATGAGCTTTCTTATGGTCATCTCTACGGGTGAAAGATTGTAGTTGGACTTTATAAATATGTCCAAACCTCTTGAGTTTACACTTTTTATAAGGGTTGATACTTTCCAGCTTTCATTTTCCCATACAGCTTTTCCTACTCCTGTCATACTCTGCATGGCTCTTATATTAACATAGTATATGGAGAAAAGCACATTGATTGGAAAGGTGGCAAAACCTAAACCTTTTGTTAAGTGGGCTGGCGGAAAGAGACAGTTAATTAAAATATTAACTAATAACTTACCACCTTCGTATAACAGATACATAGAACCCTTCGTTGGTGGTGGTGCATTGCTATTTGAGGTCTTACCCTATAAAGCTATCATCAACGACATAAACACAGAACTTATAAATGCCTATACGGTGATAAAAGATGACATAGATGCACTCATTGAGGATCTGAAAAAACACAAAAACGAAGAAGAATACTACTACAAGATAAGGTCTTTAGACCCCGAGAAACTATCTGCTGTAGAAAGGGCAAGCAGGTTTATTTATCTGAATAAAACATGTTTTAATGGGCTCTATAGAGAAAACTCAAAAGGTAAATTTAATGTTCCTTTTGGAAAGTATAAAAATCCTAAAATTTTAGATGAAGAAAATTTAAGGGTTGTCTCTGAATACCTAAACACTGCAGAAATTTCCATACTAAATTTGGATTATAAGGAAGTTTGTAAATTGGCAAAGAAAGGAGACTTTGTTTATTTAGACCCACCTTACTATCCCATATCCAAAAGCTCTTCTTTTACCAAATACCACAAACTTGATTTTACAGAAAGAGATCAGATGGAGTTGACAGAAGTTTTTAGAGAGTTGGATAGAAAGGGTTGCTATGTTATGCTGTCTAACTCAAATACAAAGTTCATAAAAGAGCTTTATAAAGAATATGAGATTTGGGAAGTATCCGCAAACAGATTTATTAACTGTAAAGGTGATAAAAGAGAAAAGGTAAATGTAGAAGTTTTAATCAAGAATTACTAAAATGAAATTATATTTTATCTTATGAAGACTTTCATACTCTTCCTACTCTTTCTTTCACTTCTTTCGTGTTCAAAAGAGGAGAAAAAAATAGCCATACTTATATCTGGTGAAGGCAGAATGAGTAAGGTAGGAGGTTTTCAAGATGGACTAAGAGCACTGGGGGTTAAAGATGTAAACTTTGACCTATATACAGGGGACAACAATCTAAAGAAACTTGAAGAGAAAGCTATTGAGGTAATAAATAAGCTTGATGAGTACAACATGATAGCAGTAGGGGGAAGCATAGAGGCTTATTACCTGAAGAAACTAAAGCCAGACATGAAAAAGCCAGTTGTCATCATGGGTGGGACTGCTATAAAGACTTGGGGTCTTACGGAGAGCTTTAGCAAACCTTCTTACAACATAACGGGTGTGGATAATCTTAACGCAGAGCTCATGGAGAAAAGGATGGAGATACTCCATAAACTCTTTCCAAGCATAAAGAAAGTAGTGGTTTTCTGTACGCCTCAGTTTGAAGCCTCAAAGGTAGCCACAAAGATAACTGTAAAGGCAGGGGAGAGATACGGTATAAAGGTGGTTCCCATATCTGTCAGGGATGTTCTTGATCTGGAGTATGTTATAAGTCATATGAGAGAGGACGGATTTGACGGCATAGTGATAACTCCCTGTTTTTACACAGAAAACTTTCTAACTTCTTACATACTTCAGTATGCAAGTTTCTATCAGTTACCTGTCTTTTGCCTATCACCTGAACAAGCAAAAAAGGGTTGCACGGTAGCTTATGGAAGCTCTGGCTATCAACAAGGATATCAAGCATCTTTCATAGCTTACAGGCTGCTAAAGGGGGAACAAGTCAAGAATGTGCCTTTTGAAAAAGTGAGGAACATAAAGCTCGTTGTGAACGAAAGAGTTTTGAGAGAACAAGGTGTGCAATATAACCAGATAGCTTTATCTCTCGTTGACCAGATCATCCCATGAGGGTAAGTTTAAAAACAAAGATACTTCTACTTTTTACCTTTGTGCTTACTATTCAGGGCATATCTTACTTTCACCATTTTTACATTCTTAAACAAGAGCTCGTGCAAAGGTGGAACGAAGAAACAAATGTGCTAGTCAGCATCATGTCAGATAAATTAAGCTCCCTCTTAGAAGAAAAGGTCAGTCAGATAAATACCCTTATTGCAAAGTACGAAAGGCTGGGGCTAAGTCCTGAAGAAGTCTTGTGGCGACTATCGGGAGATATAGCTGGCGTTTCTGAAGGGGCTTTTTATGATACTTCTGGTAGACTTTTAGCTTTTTCAAGTAGGTTAAAAACTATGCCTGAGTTTGAAAAACAACTAAGCTCGCTTCTGGAAAGAGTAGAAAGGTTAGGATACCAAAAGGATAGCTACGGGGAGCTTTACATAAGAATAAAGGTACCCGACTTCCAAGACAATGTATTCAAAGGTTTTTATGTTGTGAGTATAAACCTCAACAGTCTATTGGAAGATGTGTATTCTTTGAGCTTTCAACACGTTAATCTTTACCTTTTGGATAGCTTAGGAAGAACTCTTTTGAGCCTGCAACACACAGTTAGCAAGAACTTCTTAAGGGTTAGTAGTCCTGTAAAAGGTACTGACTGGACATTGGTGATTGAAGAACCTTACCAAACTGTTTTAGAACCAGCTTATCAGTTTTTGTTGAGAGCTTTCTTTTTTGGGTTTCTTAGCACCCTAGGACTTGGCGTCATATTCTTTTTGGTGATAGGACGCATATTCAAACCTCTTGACAGACTAAAAGAAAGTCTTCTTGAGTGGAACGAAAAAAGGCGTATAAGCTTGCAAGGGAGTGATGAAATAGGTATGCTTTCAAAAACCTTTGAGGAGCTTGTAAACCGCTTAGAAAGAGAAAAAGAAGTTTACATGAATATATTCAACGGTTCTGTGGACGGTATGCTACTTGTAAGCAAAGAGGGTAAGATAAAAAGAGTAAACAAAAGCTTTTTAGAGAGATATTCTGTAAAGGAAGAAGAAATAGTAGGCAGGGATATATCACAGTTTTTAGAACACGGTTCCCATCAAACCCTCTTCATTCCAGAAGCCCTTCTGACTATAGGGAGTAAAAGGTATGTGGTGAATGTCTGCACAGTACCTATAAATGTAGAAGAAGGAGAATTCCTTCTTTATCAGATAAGAGACCTAACGGAGAAAAAGGAGCTTGAGCTTATTCTTTACAGAACATCCAAACTATCTTTGGCGGGAGAGATGGCATGCTGTATGGCTCATCAGCTCAACAATCCTCTTGCTTCCATACTTGTCTATGCAGAATACATACACAACACAGTCCAAGATGAGAAACTCAGGGAGAAGGCAGGCATAATAATGAGGCAGGCACTCAAAAGTGCAGAGACAGTTAAAAAACTTCTGGATATGGCAAAAGTTTTTGATGGGAAACCTCAAGAGATAAACCCCTACAGCATCACCAGGGAAGTCATAGAACTTTTGTCCTTCAAAGCAAGAAGGAAGAGAGTAAGTCTTGAGTTTACTGCTGATATAAACACACATGCAGGGATGATGTGTTCTTCGTGGAAATTGGAGCAAGTTCTTATAAATGTCATAGAAAATGCTATAGACGCTTCCCAGCAAGGTCAAAAGGTGGAGATTAAACTAAAATGGGAAAACTCCTGCTTTGTTTGGACAGTAAGAGACTATGGCGAGGGTATACCAGAAGAAGACCTTCAAAAGGTATTTGAGCCCTTCTATACTACCAAAAAAGATGGTACTGGTCTTGGTCTATCCCTTGTAAAGAGGTTTTTGGATGACATGAATGGTAATATTAGTATGTATAATACCCAAAAAGGTTTAGAGGTTGTAATAAGCCTACCTTCAAAAACTCAGTGCTAAGTGGTGTATTCTGCGTTGATCTTTACATAGTCATAAGAGAGGTCTGAGGTATAATAAGTCCAACTTTCCTTACCTTCCATAAGATCAAGCACTATCTCAATTTCCTTGTTTTCTTCCATATACTTTTTGGCACCTTGTACAGCTTTGAGGTGTGGCTTTCCGTCGTAAACCAAGTGATTGCCTATATAAAGCTTTAGCTTAAACTGATCTATGGGAAAGGCGGTAGACCCAGCTGAGGCTAATATCCTGCCCCAGTTGGGATCTCTACCAAAGACAGCGGTCTTTACAAGATTTGAAAGGGCTATCTTTTCTGCTATAGTTTTGGCTTTTAGCTCAAGGGATGCGTTCCTGACAACCACTTTTATTATCCTTGTTGCTCCTTCGCCGTCCTCCACTATCTTTTTAGCAAGGTCCAAAGATGCCTGATGAAGGGTTTGTCTGACCTTTTCAAGATCTTCTTTTATAACTCCAAGGCTTATTACTCCAAAGCTATCATTAGTGCTAGTACATCCATCAACGCTTATGGAATTAAAGGTCTTTTCAGTTATCTCCCTGTGGAGCTCCTTCAGAGTAAAGGAGTCCACGCCTGCATTGATAAAAATAAAGGCTAACATGGTTGCCATATTGGGGTGTATCATACCTGCACCCTTTGCAAAGCCATAGACTTCAAGCGGTCCCGTCTTTACAAAAGTGTATTTAGGAAAGCTATCTGTAGTAGATATTACTTCGCTGGCTCTTTTTATGTCCAAAGGTTCAAGCACACCACAAGCATCATCAATTGCTTTTAGAACATTATCTATAGGTAGAGGTTTGCCTATAACTCCTGTAGAAAACACAAGCACCTGATCCTCTTCAATGTCAAGGTTCTTTGCGGTCCTTTTCGCCATAAGCTCTGCGTGTATTATTCCTTCCTTACCTACACCACAGTTTGCATTACCACTGTTTACGACAAGAGCTCTTACCCCTGAGTTTTTTTCAAATACCTTCTGGGAGTATATGACGCTTCCTGCCTTGAAGTGATTGTTTGTAAAAATAAAAGAAGCATTACACACATCAGGAAGCAGTATTACAAGTAGATCAGGTTTACCTTCCCTCTTTAAGCCTATCTTTCCTACACCCATAAGAATATGCATGGATAAATTCTAACATACCTTTTATTTGGAAAAGAGCCAAGACTATGAGGCTTTTAGAAAATGTATGGCTCAATTTAAGGAGCAAAGAAGACACGAGATGAAGGGTCTGAAACAAAACTGAAGAGGAAAAGCTCATAATTTAAGAGGTTTTTGACCTTTTAACCATTGTTAAATGTAGCTCGAGGGTAAGTATTAAAAGCTATACAATTTTTGTCAGGTAGCAATATTAGGTTATATTAATTCTAGAGGGTGGAGTAAAATGCAGGTGAGGAAAGCAGTTCTTCCGGTAGCGGGATGGGGAACAAGATTCTTACCAGCTACTAAGGCAATGCCTAAAGAGATGTTTCCCATAATAGACAAGCCAGTTATACAGTTTATTGTTGAGGAGTGTCTGTCTGCAAACATTGAGAATGTGATCTTTGTAACAGGAAGACACAAAAGACCCATAGAACATCACTTTGACATAAACACGGATTTGGAAAAACATTTGGAACAGTGCGGAAAAACTGATCTTTTAAAGAATATAATGGAAATAAGCAGGTTAATAAACCCTATATACATAAGACAGAAAGAACAGCTGGGTTTGGGTCATGCAGTTTTAGTGGCGGAACCAGTAGTAGGTTATGAACCTTTTATAGTCGCTTTGGGAGACATCGTAGTAAAGGACGAAAGGAATATATTAGAGAGGATGATAGAAGTATACAACCGCTTTGGCAAGAGTGTAATAGCTGTTTTTGAAGTAGATACAAAGGACATCTCCAAATACGGTATAATAAACGGAAGGTACATAGAAAAGGATATATACATAATAGATGATCTTGTAGAAAAGCCAAAACAACAGGAAGCACCTTCAAACCTTGCCATAGTAGGCAGATACCTGTTCACTCCAAGAATATTTGAAAAGCTCAAGATCACACCTCCTGGGAAAGGTGGTGAAATACAACTAACAGATGCCATAAGGCTACTTCTTGAAGACGAAGCTGTTTATGCCATAAAGATAGATGCGCGGGTTTACGATACGGGAACTCCCATTGGTTATATAAAAACTGTTCTTGATTTTGCACTCCAAAAGGAAGACCTAAGAGACGAGCTAATAGCCTACCTAAGACAGCTTATCAGTAATAATATCCCACAGATAGATACAGTCTAAGCCTTCTGGGAATGTCTTTCCCAAGAGGAAAGGCTACATCAAACCTGATGGGTCCTACAGGTGTCTTTATACCCACAGATGCACCCACATCCTTCTTGGGATTTCTTATAGCATGGGGAAGTTTGTCCCCTACATTTCCAGCATCTGCAAAGGCTATAATCACAAAGGGACTCTTTATTGGGAATTCAAACTCTACCCTTCCAAAGGCATAATACCTCCCACCATCAGGTTGTCCAACACTTTCAAAACTATAACCCCTGAGATCTCTTAAGCCTCCCAGAAAGAACCTGTCAAAAATGGGTGCTGATTTTCCCACATACCCTCCCGCTACCTTAAAGCTCAGGTTTATACCTCTTCTTAGTGGTATCAGATAAAAGGTGGAAAGTTCAAACTTTGTATACTCTCTATCACCTATCGCCCTACTTAGATTTATACTATCATAATGCACCCTTTGTGGAGAGAATAGGTTGTCCTTGTACTCTCTAAGCAAAAATACTCCGTACTTGTAGAGGTCTATCACCTCACCTAAAGCGGAATTTGTAGTCCTTGATAGTGTGATACCTACAGATGTGTTATCCGTTATCCTATATCCAACGCTTGAACTGATGCCCTTTGATGTAAGCGTATAGCTAAGGTGTTTTTCGTAATTGTTAAAAAGATAGGTTTTTAACCAAAGCTTTCTTGTGAACAAAAAATTGTCAGAAATATCTAAGCTGTAAAGCTCCCTTTTACCAGTTTTTCTGTAGTGAAAATTTGTGTTTAGACCTATTCCAAACAGATTTTTCCATCC